>JAQXVY010000007.1 GCA_029225165.1 Oscillospiraceae bacterium | reverse complement strand
AATACAGCCACAAAAGTCCTATTTTCAAGGACTGCATTTTGGCTTTTCTCTTTGGAGGAGGCATTTGCACAATCGGTCAGGTTTTTCAAAACCTTTATCAATACCTTGGTTTAAACAAGGACGATGCCGGATGTTTTGTTTCTGTTACATTAGTATTCTTAGGTATTCTCATTACCTTTATAGGGTGGTACGACAACCTTGCAAAATATGGCGGAGCAGGTACGCTTATCCCCATAACCGGATTTGCAAACTCCATTGCATCTCCAGCTATTGAATTTAAAACTGAGGGGCTTGTTCTTGGGCTTGGTGTAAAAATGTTTGTAATAGCAGGGCCTGTACTGGTTTACGGTGTTTCGGCGTCTGTGCTGTGCGGTATTATTTTGCAGATACTTTCACTTTTCGGGATAAAACCGCTGTAAAAACTTCGACAAAAGTCAAAAAGCACGGAAAAACCGTGCTTTTTGACTAGCTGAATTATTATATAAAAACGGGGAGACCGTTTTATATCAAATTATATCTTATTAAAATCTATATACCCTCTGCGTCAACAGGCTTTCCCTGTTCAAGGCTCTTTTTTACATCAAGCAAACGCTGGTTTTTGCTACCTCTAAAGTGGAGCATAAGGCTCCTCTCTTCAAGGATAAATGGTCCGTCCACAAGGTAATCCACCTGTTCTAAAAGCTCTTTCCATTCGGGGTGGGTATCAAAGGATGAAACAAGCTGTTCAAAGGTGTAGCCTGTGTAGCAGAACACATTGTAACCGTATTGGTGGCACATTCTGCCCAGCTTTGCAAGTACCTTTGCCTGCGCAAAGGGTTCTCCTCCCGAAAAGGTCAAGCCTTGAAGTAAGGGGTCTTTTTTTGCCGTTTCAAATATTTTTTCAATATCTCCGTCATAGCCCTTGTCAAAGTCCCATGTTTCGGGATTGTGACAGCCCTTGCAGTGGTGGGGACAGCCTTGGGTGAAAATTGTCATTCTGATTCCCGGGCCGTCCACAATGGATTCCCTTATTATACCTGCAAGGCGAATTTTATTTTCGTCCATTATACAGCCTCTTCAGCACCACAGCAGTCACAGGTTAGGTTATGCTTAACCCTGTCCTCAACCTCTGCTCGTTTAGCGTTGTTAAAGCGGTCAACAGTACCAACAAGGTAGCCTGTGATTCTTCTTATTCTCTCAAAGCCCTGACCTGAAACGCCCTCTTTTCTGCCACACTTTGGACAAACATCACCAATGATGCCTGTGTGTCCGCAAACAGGGTCCCTGTCAACAGGGTGGTTGATTGAGCCGTAGCCAATGCCCTGCTCCTTCATATATCTGATAACAGATTCAAAGGCATCCAGATTCTCTGTCGGGTCACCGTCAAGCTCGATGTAGCTGATGTGTCCGCCATTTGTCAGGTTGTGATAAGGCGCCTCAATTCTGATTTTGTCAAAGGCTGAAATGTTGTAGTAAACAGGAACATGGAATGAGTTTGTGTAGTAATCCCTGTCTGTAACCTCAGGAATAACACCAAACTTTTCCTTGTCTATTCTTACAAAACGGCCTGAAAGTCCCTCGGCAGGTGTTGCGATAACAGAGAAGTTAAGTCCGTACTTTTCTGAAGCCTCATTCATCTTTTTACGCATATAACCAACAATTTCAAGACCAAGTCGCTGACTCTCTTCACTTTCGCCGTGGTGCTTGCCTGTGAGCGCCTTTAGGCACTCTGCAAGTCCTATAAATCCACAGGTGAGTGTGCCGTGCTTGAGAACTTCCCTTACCTCGTCGTTAGGGTTCAGCTTTTGGGAGTCAATCCAAATACCCTGTCCCATAAGGAAAGGATAGTTGAGGACTCTCTTCTGACACTGAATTTCAAATCTTTCAAGGAGCTGTTCTGTAACAAGGTCAACCATTCTGTCAAGCTGTTCAAAGAAGAAGTCAATGTTCTTATTGGCAAGAATTGCAAGACGAGGAAGATTGACTGATGTAAAGGACAGGTTTCCTCTGCCATAGGTAATCTCTCTTGTGGGGTCATAAACATTGCCCATAACCCTTGTACGACAACCCATATATGCACACTCTGTTTCAGGGTGTCCCTCCTTGTAGTACTGCTTGTTAAAGGGTGCGTCAATAAAGCTGAAATTCGGGAATAACCTCTTTGCAGAAACCTTCATTGCAAGCTTGAACAAATCATAGTTCGGGTCGCCCGGATTGTAGTTTACACCCTCTTTAACCTTAAAGATATGAATTGGGAAGATTGGTGTTTCGCCGTTGCCAAGACCTGCGTCCTCTGCAAGGAGGATATTCTTTATAACAAGTCTGCCCTCAGGTGAAGTGTCTGTACCGTAGTTAAGGGATGAGAAAGGAATCTGAGCACCTGCACGAGAGTGCATTGTGTTAAGGTTGTGGATAAGTGCCTCCATAGCCTGATATGTGGAACGGTCAATTTCCTTTTCAGCGTGTTTCTTTGCAAACTTCTGGATTTTACCGGCAAGCTTTTCACCGAATTTTTCTGTAAGCAAGGGAAGTTCTGCCTTTGCATACTTTTCTCCTGCCATAAGTGACGGTTCGTCACCGCTTTCTTCCGTTGCCTTAGCCATAACTTCCTTGGCTATATTTATTGTTTCGTCAATATCCTCAACATCTGCCAAAAGCTCAATAGCTCTTGCAAGGTTCTGACGGTAAAGCTTTAGATATGTTTTCTTAACACCGGGAGCCATACCGTAGTCAAAGTTAGGCACAGACTGACCGCCGTGCTGGTCGTTTTGGTTACTCTGTATAGCAATACAGGCAAGTGCTGAGTAGGACGCAATGTCGTTTGGCTCTCTTAAATAACCGTGACCTGTGGAAAATCCTCCCTTAAACAGGCTTAAAAGGTCAATCTGGCAACAGGTTGTTGTAAGTGTAAGGAAGTCAAGGTCGTGAATGTGAATATCTCCGTTTTCGTGAGCCTTGGCGTGTTTTGGGTTGAGGATGTACATTTTGTAGAACTGCTTTGCACCCTCACTGCCGTACTTAAGCATTGTACCCATTGCTGTGTCGCCGTCGATATTTGCATTTTCTCTCTTTACATCATTATCCTTAGCTGACTTAAAGGTTAAATCCTCATAAATCTTCATCAGCTGAGTGTTCATTTCACGGTGCTTTGTACGCTCTGCCCTGTAAAGGATAAATTCCTTTGCAGTTCTTGCGTGACCGTTTTCAATCATCATTTTTTCAACTGTGTCCTGAACATGCTCAACAGTTGGTGTTTCTATCTTTTCAACATTTTCAATGTAGTCGCAAACCTTGTTGGCAAGCTCCTCCGCCTCCTTATAGTTTGAACCACCGATAGCCTGAGCAGCCTTAAAAATTGCGTTTGTAATCTTTTCCAGTTCAAATGGAACTTTTCTTCCATCTCGCTTAACAATCTGCTTAATCATTTTTTCCTCCTAAAGTTTTGTGTAAATCATTCCATATTCGTTATTTTCTATGTAAATCTTTCTTTGCCCGATATTTTTGTTCTATATTTTTGTTCGTTATTTTTGAGTACCGCTTTGTATTGAACCAAAAGCCGTCCCTGTGTTGCCCAAAAATTTTCCCTTTTTTTCGTGCCCTATTAGTATATCCCATATATTGTGCTTAGTCAACTGTTATATTCAACAATTTTCACTTTAATTCTTTTGTAATTATTTAAAAGTCAGGTTTTATGGGAACAACAATAAATTGTATCACAAAATTGTAAACATACAATATATTGTGTCAATATATCTTCAATTGTCTTTTTTCTTTTTAATAATTCTAATTGGGAATTATACAAATTTCACGAAACTAAGAAAATATAAAAAACCACAATATATAGACTATGGTTTTGTTGCACAATCTCTACATTTATATTATAATAGATAAGTAAAGTTTATATTTTTGAATAGTTTGAAAGGTTTTAGTTATGAAATTATTAGTAGTTGACGGTAATTCAATACTTAACAGGGCATTTTACGGAATCCGCCCCCTTACAACAAAGGACGGACAATTCACAAATGCAATATACGGTTTTCTCACTATGCTTTTAAAGATACAGGAGGATGTAACACCTGATGCGGTTGCCATTGCCTTTGACTTAAAAGCACCAACATTCCGCCACAAGGCTTATGACGGTTACAAGGCAACCAGGAAAGGTATGCCGGAGGAGCTGCACCAACAGCTTCAGCCATTAAAGGATTTGCTCACACTTTTGGGCTACAAGCTGGTTACAAAAGAAGGCTATGAGGCTGACGACATTTTGGGTACTCTCTCCCATACCTGTGCAGAAAAAGGGAATGAATGTGTACTTGCAACAGGTGACAGGGATTCCTTACAGCTTGTAAACGACAAGGTAACAGTAAGACTTGCCTCCACAAAGGGCGGAAAGGCAAATGCCATACTCTACGACAAGGACAAGATTATGGAGGACTACGGCGTCACACCTCGTCAACTTATTGAAATAAAGGCTATTCAAGGCGACTCCTCTGACTGTATTCCCGGTGTTCCGGGGATTGGTCCAAAGGGTGCCGGCGAGCTGATTCAAAAATACGGCAATCTTGACTATATATATGAAAACATAGACAGCCTTGACATAAAACCGGGTATGCGTAAAAAGCTTGTTGAAAACAAGGAAAGTGCCTATATGAGCCGTATGCTTGGTGAAATCAAGCTGGATATTCCCATTGACACCAACATAGACAGTTACCTTGTAAACTGCACAGACCCCGAAGGTGCATCAAGAATGATGGCAAGGCTTGAGCTGTTTTCCCTCATAGACAAATTCCACCTAAAGGAAACAGAAATCAAAGCCCCTGTTGTACAGAGAAAGGACTATATCTACACTGAAAGTGATACAGTTGACATTAAGGACAAGGTATATATTTACAGCAACAACGGCGGTAAGGCGAACCTTGAATATTTGTATGTTGTTGAGGGTGACAAAATCACCAAAACAACAAATATTGACCTTGTGCTGAAAAGCAGTGCAGAAAAGTATGTTTATAGCTCCAAGGAGCTTTTTGCCTATGCCGACATAAACGGTTTTGAAATTGAAAATCTTGTTTTCGATATCACCCTTGCATCATATCTGTTAAGTCCCTCCTCTTCCTCGTATGACATAACTATGCTAAACGGAGAATATGATGTTGATGTGTATCAAGGGGAGGATGAACTTCTGTGCAATATTGCACCAATGGCGAATTTGTGCAATGTCTTACAGGAAAAGATTGAAGAATGTAATCAAAGCGACCTTTTGACAAATATAGAAATCCCCCTTGCAAGAGTGCTTTCAAGAATGGAGAACATAGGCTTTGCTGTTGACAAGGAGGGCATAAAAAGCTTTGGCGAAAGCCTTACTATGCAAATTCAGGAATTAAAGCAGGAAATTTATGATGCTGTTGGCAAGGAGTTTAACATAAATTCTCCAAAACAGCTCGGTGTGGCATTGTTTGAGGATTTAGGATTGCCTTGCAAAAAGAAAACAAAGTCGGGCTACTCCACAAGTGCAGATGTACTTGAAGGACTTAGGAATGAACACCCTGTTGTGGGAATGGTGCTGAATTACAGAACACTTAGCAAGCTAAACTCCACCTACTGCGAGGGTCTTTTAAAGGTTATCGGTGAGGACGGAAGAATACACTCCTCATTTAACCAAACAGAAACAAGAACAGGGCGAATAAGCTCCACCGACCCAAATTTGCAGAACATTCCTGTTCGCACAGAGCTTGGCAGAGAGATGCGAAAATTCTTTAACGCAAGAAATGGCTGGATGCTGGTTGATGCCGATTACAGTCAAATTGAACTTAGGGTATTGGCTGATATTTCAAAGGACGAAAATATGGTGAATGCATTTAATGAAAATCAGGACATTCACGCAATCACAGCAAGTCAGGTCTTTGATATGCCCCTTGATTATGTTACAAGTCAAATGCGTAGCAAGGCAAAGGCTGTAAACTTTGGAATAGTTTACGGTATAGGAGCCTACTCATTAGCCAAGGATATTGGCGTAAGCAACAAAGAGGCAAAGAATTACATCGACTCATATTTAAGACATTACAGCGGAATAGACCGATATATGAAAGAGGTTGTGGAAAAGGCAAAGGACACAGGATATGTGGAAACCACCTTTGGCAGAAGAAGATACCTGCCTGAACTTACCGCCTCAAACGGTATGACAAGAGCATTCGGAGAAAGAGTTGCAAGGAATGCCCCAATACAAGGCACCGCCGCAGATATTATAAAAATCGCAATGATTAAGGTTGACAAAAGGCTAACAAAGGAAAACCTTGAGGCAAGGCTGATTCTTCAGGTACACGACGAGCTTATTGTGGAATGTCCTGCCCACGAATCTATGGTTGTTGCAATGATATTACAGGAGGAAATGGAAAAGGCTGTAAGCCTCTCTGTACCGCTGGTTGCAGACTCCGCTGTGGGTGAAAACTGGTTTGAGGCAAAGGGTTAAGGAAACACTGATTAAATCATTTGCACATAAAGGGCTGTCAGATTTTTTGTCGGTTAGTTCAAAAAACCGCAGGAATACTGACGTATTGCGAGGATTTTTTGGGCTAACCGACGGAAAATATGCAAACAAGATGTGTAAAGTGATTTATTCAGTGTTTCCTTAATTTTTACCGAGAGAATAACCCAATAAATAATCAAATAATATCAATTTCCCTTGAATTTTGTATAGTAAAGTGATACAATAGCACTGTGAGTAGGCATATATTTACAGGCTTTTTTGTTTAATTCAGAAAGAGGACATTATGAAAAAAGTATTATTTGTATGCACAGGCAACACCTGTCGTTCTCCAATGGCAGAAGGAATTTTTAACAAATTGGCAGCCGAGTACGGTATTGACGCAGTGGCAGAAAGTGCCGGACTTAACACCAAAAATGATCTGCCTGTTTCCGAAAACGCAGTTAAAGCGTGTGCAGAAATCGGTATTGATATAAAAGGGCATAAATCAAAAAACTTTGAGGACTGCAATCCTGACGACTATGTCACCTTTTGCACAATGAGTTTTGAACATGCCGAGGCACTTATTGATAGGGGTATTCCACGCAACAAAATTGAGGTTTTGTGCGGTACCGACCACGGTGTTCCCGACCCCTACGGATTCGGCATTGGAATTTACCGTTCAAGTCGTGATATAATCAAAAGGTGTATTGAAAAATACTTCTCAAAGATGCGTCAGAATATTAAGGAAAATGAAGATGGAAATAGTCAGGATGAATGAAAAAAATATTCATTCTGTAAAGCAAATTGAAGACGAATGTTTTAGTAATCCCTGGTCTTTTGAAAGTCTGTATGCAGAGCTTTCTAAGGTTGGGGCTTGCTTTTATGTAGCACAGGAGGATAACAACTCCCTTGGGTACATAGGCTTTAATATGGTTTTGGATGAGGGATATATTGCAAATTTGGCGGTTAAAAAGGCTTACCGCCGTCAGGGTGTGGCTGAGGCTCTGCTGAGAAAGGTTATTGAAACCGCCAAGGAAAATAAGCTGTCATTTGTTTCCCTTGAGGTTAGGGAAAGCAACACCCCTGCAATTAGTCTGTACGAAAAATTTGGGTTTACCAAACAGGGAGTACGAAAGGACTTTTATCGTTCTCCTAAAGAAAACGGTTTAATTCTCACAAAATTTTTATAAAGGATAATCAAATGAAGATATTAGGAATAGAAAGCTCCTGTGACGAAACAGCGGCGTCTGTTGTTGAGGACGGCAGAACAGTACTTTCAAATGTAGTAGCAAGTCAGGTTGAGGAACACAAGCTTTACGGCGGTGTTGTTCCCGAAATTGCCTCACGCCGTCACGCAGAATGTATCAGTCAGGTGGTAAAAAAGGCACTTGATGACGCAAACACAAGTCTTTCGGAAATTGAGGCTATCGGTGTAACCCACGCACCCGGTCTTATCGGCGCATTACTTGTTGGTGTAAACTTTGCAAAGGGTCTTGCATATGCATCTAAAAAGCCACTTGTACCAACACATCACCTGAGAAGTCACATAGCGTCCAATTACATATCAAACAAGGACTTAAAGCCACCATTTTTGTGCTTGGTGGTTTCAGGCGGACACAGTCATATTGTTTTGGCTGAAAGCTATACAAAGATGAAAATTATCGGCAGAACAAGGGATGACGCCGCAGGAGAAGCCTTTGACAAAGCTGCAAGGACTCTTGGTATGAGCTATCCCGGAGGAATATCTATGGATATTGAGGCAGAAAAGGGCGATCCTTTTTCATTCCCTCTACCCCGTCCTGTTGTTCAGGGTGCACCCTATGACTTTTCTTTCAGCGGACTTAAAACAGCAATTATCAATACAATTCACAACGCAGAGCAAAGGGGAACTGAATTTTCAAAGGCAGACATCTGTGCATCCTTTAGGTGGGCTGTTGTGGATTGCCTTGTTACAAACTTCCTAAAAGCCGCAGAGGACTACAAGGTGAACACCCTTGTTATTGCAGGGGGTGTTTCAGCAAACTCCCTACTTCGCAAAAGGCTTACCGAAGAATGTAACAAAAAAGGCTATAATCTGTTTATGCCGGAAAAAAAGTACTGCGGTGACAACGGCGCAATGGTGGCAAGTCAGGCATATTACGAATACCTTGACGGAAACATCGCCCCACTGAGCCTAAACGCTGTTGCAACACTTCCTATTGATTACAGATGATAATTGATAGTTTTTTCAAAAAATAAATTCAATATGGCAAAAAGGGTGACAAGGTTTTACTTGCCACCCTTTCTTTTTATTCTCTTGTTGTTTTATTTCAACAATTTTTCCACATCAACAGGTTTCAGCACCTTGCCCATTGATACAACATTTTCGTTCACCACAATGGCCGGCATACTCATAACACCGTATTCCATTATCTTTTCCATATCTGTGATGTACTCCACCTCAACAGGCAAGCCAAGGGATTTTACAGCCCCTTTTACATTTTCGTATTGCTGATGACAGGACTTGCACCCAGCACCCAAAACCTTGATGGTTGAAATTTCATTTCCCTCTGAACAACATTCATTAGTTGTTTCCTTGCTCTCACAGGAGCAACAGCAACAAGGTGTTTTTTCCTCTTTTTCTTTCTTCTTAAAATTAAACAATGCCATAAAAATTTACCTCCAATATTATATAATGAAATTTTGAATTGCGTTAAAGAAGTATCCAACAATGATAATGCCTACCGTACAAATTGCAATAAATATGCCAAGCAGCTTTGGCTTTACAGCCTTGCGAAGCATAATCATTGAGGGAAGCGACAGGGTAGTTACACCCATCATAAAGGACAGCACAACACCCAAAAATGCACCCTTTGCAAGGAGCGCCTCCGCTATTGGAATTGTGCCGAAAATATCGGCATACATAGGTACACCGGCAACTGTTGCAAGTATAACTCCAAATGGATTGTTGTCGCCAAGGAGCTTTACAATAAATTCCTGTGGTATCCAGTTGTGAATAATTGCTCCTATTAGAACACCGATTAGGATATATGGGATTACCTTTTTGGCGGTGATTACTACCTGTTCCCAAGAATACTTTAGTCTGTCCTTGAAGCGTAGTTCCTCCTGTGGCAAATCAAGAGACTTGCCCTTTCGGATAAATTCCTCAACCTGATTTTCAAGGTGGAGCTTTTCAATAAGTGTACCGCCTGCAACTGCAATTACAAGTCCAAGTATAACATATATTAATGCAACCTTCCACCCAAAAATACTCATAAGCAACACAAGACTGCCAAGGTCAACCATTGGTGAGGAAATCAGGAAAGAGAAAGTAACCCCAAGGGGCAATCCGGCACTTGTAAAACCAATGAACAGCGGAATTGATGAACAGGAGCAAAATGGAGTTACCGTACCCAGTAAAGCGGCAATAATATTCGCCCATATTCCGTGAAATCTTCCAAGTATCCTCTTTGTCCTTTCGGGAGGGAAGTGGCTTTGAATATATGAGATAATCAAAATCAAAACACAGAGAAGTACAATAATTTTTATTGTATCATAAATAAAAAACTGAACACTGCGCCCGATTTTTCCTGATGTATCCAAGCCACAGGCATTCAGCAAGTAACCTATTAAACGACTTAACCAGCTCATTCCTAAAATTTCATTTTGAAAGAAATCCCAAACTGATTTAGCAATTTCCATAAATTCACCCTTTCATATAGTCATTCATTAAGCATCTGTTCAAGGATTTCAACAGCATCCTTGACCATCAACGGGCAAACTGTTTTGCACAATCCCTTTGATGCAATTATTTCAAATTCGTCCTCCTTGGATAAATCATAGCCAAGTAAATCACGACAAACTATGGAGTTGTTTTTCTCCTTAAAGCGTGTTGTAAATTCCATTGTAAGGGAATACACCCTTTGCTTTTCTTCCTCATCTTCTGAATGAATGTGTCCAAATTTCAAGCCCAAAACCATAAGTGCACCTGAAACTGCTCCACAAATTTCGCCGTTTCTTGCACCACCGCCAAAGGCAGTTGCCAGCTTTAATGCCAGTTCTTCGCTAATTCCATCTTCTGTTGCAAAAGCAGTAAAAACTGCCTGGGAGCAATTATAGTTGTTGCTAAAAAGCTGTAATGCCCTATCTACCTTGTTCATCATTAAACATCTCCTTATACTAATTTTTCAAAATATCAAGATATTTCTGTGCCTCATCAATTCCCTTTTGGGAAATTGAGTAGTGAGTCCACTTGCCTTCCTTTCGACCTACTACAATTCCCGAGTCACAGAGGATTTTCATATGGTGGGATAAGGTGGGCTGAGTCACATCAATTTCTTCAAGTAGCCTACAGGCACATTTTTCACCTGTGCTGAGCATATCCAAAATTCTAATTCTGTTTTCGTCACAAAAAGCCTTAAAAACTGTTGCCGTTCTCTTTTCGTCAATATTCAAGACTGTCACCTCACATTCACAAATATCTATATGTAATTATAACTATATATAGATATTTGTCAATATGTTTTTAAAATTTTTTCTTAAAAAAATGGACTGCTCAAAATGAGCAGTCCGAATTTTTAAATTAAATTAATAATTACTTCTTTACAGTTACCTTACATACAGCGCTCTTCTTGGAGCCGTCCTTTGCTGTGAATGTAACCTTTGCTGAGCCCTTCTTAACAGCTGTCAGCTTAACAGCCTTGCCTGATGCTACAGTTGACTTGTTAACCTTAACAACCTTTGTGCTTGATGACTTAACAGCAAGGTTCTTGTTGTAAGCTGTCTTTGGAGCTACAGTAGCAGTAACATTTGCTGTGCTACCCTTCTTTGCAAGCTTAACAGATGTACTGTTCAGTGTAATCTTTGTTACAGCCTGATTTACAGTTACTGTGCACTTAACTGTCTTTTTACTTCCGTCCTTTGTTGTTGCGGAAACAGTAGCAGTACCCTTCTTAACGCCTGTTACAACACCTGTCTGTGTAACCTTTGCAATCTTTGTGTTGGATGACTTCCAGTACATTGACTTGTTGTAAGCATTTGTTGGGGAAACCTTAACCTTAAGTGTAACCTTTTTGCCTGTTAATACAGTAGCCTTCTTAGCCATTGTGATTGACTGAACAGACTGTCTTACTGTTACCTTACAGGTAGCAACCGCAGAACCGCCAAGTGCTTTTGCTGTGATAGTGGCAACACCTGCACGAACACCCTTTACAACACCTGACTGTGTAACTGTTGCAACACCGTTGTTTGATGATGACCACTCTATAGCCTTGTTGGTTGCATTATCAGGAGAAATAGTTGCCTTTAGTGTAGTAGTTCTGCCTGTATATACAGTTGCTGTCTTGTTCATAGTGATATCTTCAACCAATATACTATCCCATGTTGTAGATGGTGCCGGTGTTGATGCAGTAGTTGTTGGCTTTGTTGTTGGTTTTGTTGTCGGCTTTGTTGTTGTAGTTGTTGTTGTAGTTGGCTTTGGTGTAACAACTGTGTCAAAACGACCGGAAATTCTGTTTTCGTCATAAGTACCGTCGCCAACAATCAAAACAGAATTTGTGTCGTCAATGATTTCCCAAGTGTTCTGAACCTCGTAGTTACCTGCCTTCAAAACTGTGAATTCTATTGTGTAGAATACCTTTTCTGTTGTAAGGTCATATGGATCTTGGAATGATGAACCGCAGTAGTACACAAAACCCTTGTAGTTTGTGTTGTACATAAGACCCTGTGGTGTGCTTGGCATATCTGCTGACTCAAGCTGAAGACCGTTGTAGTCATATGTTACATAACCCTGGAAGTCTTCCCACTTTGCGTCTGAGCTTACATAGTAGGTAACTGTAACCTTGTCACCCACATTTGCTGTTTTACCGTTAACGGTAGCTGTTGTTTCGGCACTTGCTGATGTGATAGCTACTGTTGCAATAGCAGTAAGCATTACAACAGCCATTGCCAAAGAAATTAGTTTTTTCATAAAATCCTCCTTTGTTATGAAAATTTTTGATTTTTTATAAAACCGATTCCCATTTATGAATTTTCGCCGGGAAAAACGGAAATTATATAGTTCTTATACAGTTCTTACTCTGATTACACCCTCAACATCAACCTGTGATGATGTTGCGTTGTCGATAATCATATAGCAGAAGTCGCCCCTTGTGCCAACTGCACAGTCATCGGAGCCTGTTGCCTTTTTAACATCCTCAACATTAACATCTGCCTTTGCAATTACGCAAACTCTTGTACCGCCTGTCTTATCCTTGGAAACGCAAGGCAGGTTAACTGAATTTACAATGTTGCCGTTTTCAAGGTAATCCTTAACCTCGTCCGCAGCCATAATAGCACAGTTATCTTCACTTTCAGGTGTAGATGCACCAAGGTGAGGCATTGCGATAACACCATCTTCACCGAGGATGTCGTCTGTTGCAAAGTCTGTTACATATGCGCTCATTTTTCCGCTGTTAAGGGCAGAAAGAATGTCGGCAGAATTAACAAGACCGTCACGGCTGTAATTGAGAATCCTTACGCCGTCCTTCATCTTGCCAATGGTTTCGCTGTTAATCATACCACGAGTTCCGTCGTTAAGGGGAACATGAACAGTGATATAATCGGCAACCTTGTATACATCATCGTTAGTTTCAACAATAGTGCAGTCGTTAAGCTTTGCCTTGTTAGCGTCACTGAGGTAAGGGTCACAGCCAACAACACTCATACCAAGTGCAACAGCCGCATTGGCAACCTTGATGCCGATAGCACCAAGACCGATAACACCAAGTGTTTTGCCTGTGATTTCAGGGCCTGCAAAGTTTGATTTGCCCTTTTCTACCATTTTGCCAACCTGGTCACCGTTGCCCTTTAGGGTTTTTGCCCACTCAATACCGCTTACTATCTTTCTTGATGACATCAAAAGACCTGCAATAACAAGCTCCTTAACAGCATTTGCGTTTGCACCCGGGGAATTGAAAACAACAATACCCTTTTCTGCACAATCCTTAATAGGAATGTTGTTAACACCTGCACCTGCTCTTGCAATAGCAAGGAGGCTTTCGGGCATTTCCATTTCGTGCATTGATGCTGAACGAACAAGAACAGCCTCAGGTGCGTCACACTGGTCAGATACATTGTAGTTATCGCCCAGTCTGTCTGTACCACACTTGGCAATCTTATTTAAAGTAAGTACATTAAACATTTCAGTAAATCTCCTAACAAATATGTTTTATACCAATATAGCCTATGAAATTATGCGTTTTCCTCTTCAAACTTTTTCATAAATTCAACCAGCTTTTCAACGCCCTCATATGGCATTGCATTGTAGATTGAGGCTCTCATACCGCCAACTGAACGGTGACCCTTGATGTTTACAAAGCCTGCTTCCTTAGCCTCGGCAACAAACTTTGCGTCAAGATCCTTGTCGCCTGTAACGAAAGGCACATTCATAAGGCTTCTGTCCTCTTTTACAACAGTACCCTTAAACAGATTTGAGCTGTCAAGGAAACCGTATAGAAGTTCTGCCTTTTTCTCGTTAAGCTCCTTCATCTTTTCAAGACCGCCAACCTCGTTCTTAATCCATTCAAGAACAAGCTTAGCCACATAAATTGTGTAGCAAGGTGGTGTGTTGAACATTGAACCTGCGTCAACATGGGTCTGATAGTTGAACATTGTAGGTGTGATGTCCATTGCGTTGCCAACCAAATCCTCACGGATAATTACAATTGTAAGACCGGCTGGGGCAAGGTTCTTCTGTGCACCTGCAACAAGGCAACCAAACTTGCTTACATCAATAGGCTCACTCATAATGCAGGAAGAAATATCTGCAACAAGTGGAATATCGCCTGTGTCGGGCAGTTCGTGATAAACTGTACCGTAGATTGTGTTGTTCATACAAATGTAGAAGTAGTCGGCATCCTTTGAGAATGTGGACTTATCAAGCTTTGGAATGTAGGAGAAGGTTTTGTCCTCTGATGATGCAACAATGTTAACCTCTCCGTATCTTGCAGCCTCTTTAGCCGCCTTTTTAGCCCACTGACCAGTAACAACATAGTCAGCCTTTCCGTTCTTTGTCATAAGGTTCATTGGAACCATTGCAAACTGTGAGGAACAACCGCCCTGTAAGAACAGTACCTTGTAGTTGTCGGGAATGTTCATTACTTCTCTCATAAGAGCTTCACATTCCTCGATAATTCCACCGAACTCCTTACTTCTGTGTGACATTTCCATTACGGACTGTCCACTGCCCTGATAATCCAGCATTTCTGCTGCCGCTTTTTTTAATACTGATTCAGGCAGCATTGATGGACCTGCCGAAAAGTTATATACCCTTGACATTTCTATTATCTCCTTATCATTTATCTATATTAACCCTAAGGTTAAAAGGTCATACTAAATTATATTCCTTTAATTGGTTAAAGTCAACTATATTAACCGAGTTTCATTTCGCCTATTACAGATTTTAGGTCATCTCTCATACGGATTGCCTCTCTCCTTGCAGCTTTTGCGTAATCCATAGGGTCAAGACCATCTTCTTTTTGCCATGCGCACATTATACCTCGTGAGGAGTTTACAATGGCGCCGATTCCCTTTTCGTCAAAAGCACCCTCACAGTCCTTTGCACCGCCACCCTGTGCACCGTAGCCGGGAACAAGGAAGAATGTCTTTGGCAGTTCAACTCTAAGCTCTGTAAGCATTTCGGGATATGTAGCGCCAACAACAGCCCCAACACCGGTGTAACCGTATTTTCCAACAGTTGTTTCGCCCCAGTGCTCACACATTTTACCCATATGAAGGTAAACTGTTTCGTCACTTCTGAATTCAAGATTTTGTAGTTCTCCTGATGATGGGTTTGAGGTTTTTACAAGAACAAATATGCCCTTGTCCTTATCCTTGCATATGTCAAGGAGAGGACTGATTCCGTCTGTGCCTAAGTAGCCGTTTACAGTTAGGGCGTCTGCACCGAAAGCCTCCTCCTTAACTCCGTCAACATCAGTTTCCCCAAGGTGAGCAACGGCATATGCCTCCATTGTTGTGCCGATGTCGTTTCTCTTACCGTCTGTAATAACAAACATACCCTTTGACTTTGCATACTTTATTGTTTCGTCCAAGGCTCTCACACCATACCAGCCGTACATTTCGTAGTATGCACACTGTGGCTTGATTGCAGGAACAACATCACAAAGCTCATCAATAAGTCCTTTGTTAAAGGTCAAGATTGCATCAGCCGCACCCTCAAGGGTTTTGCCGAATTTTTTGAAGGACTCCTCCTTGATTTTTTCGGGAATGTATGCAAGCTTTGGGTCAAGACCTGCAACTGTGGGGTTTTGCATTTCTAAAATTTTTTCAATCAATCTATCAAATGACATTTCTATTCTCCTATTATACTCCGTATGTTTCTCTGTATTTCTTCATAGCGTCAAGGTGTTCCTTGCCCTCAACAACTCCGGTTTCAATGGCTGAAATAATGTCGTCCATTGTTACAACGGAATGAACCTTAATGCCAAATTCATCCTCAACCTCCTGAACGGCAGACTTCTCACCGCCCTTGCCTATTTCCATTCTGTCAACGGAAATAACCATATCGGTAACCTTTGCAGAGCACATACCCTTTATCTTTTCCATAGACTCCCTGAGTGCCTTGCCTGAGGTGATAACATCATCAACAAAAATAAGTGTGTCGTTGTCCCCGAACTGATAGCCGATAATCATACCGCCCTCGCCGTGGTCCTTGACCTCTTTTCTGTCAAAGCAGTAGTTCATATCAACTCCGAACTTGTTGTTAAGGATAATTCCTGTTGCAATAGCAAGGGGAATACCCTTGTATGCAGGGCCGAAGATTGCGTCACCCTTGATTTTGTTATCCATAATACATTCGGCATAAAACTCACCCAGCTTGGAAATCTGTGAGCCTGTTTTGTAGTTGCCTGTATTGATAAAGTATGGAGAAAGTCTTCCGCTTTTCAGTGTAAATTCTCCGAAACGAAGGATTCCTCCCTCTACCATAAATTTGATAAATTCCTCTTTGTAAGTAAGCTCTTTACCCATCTTTCTTCTCCTTATTTATTATATTTCATCAAGGAAATACACCACGAAATTGGCTTTTCGGTCTGTTTCCTTGAGTTTTGTCATATTAATTACTTTTTGTATCATCAAAAACAATTTTTCCCTCAAGGATAGTCATAACCACCTTGCCCTTCATCTCCATACCGTGGAAAGGAGTGTTTTTGCTTTTTCCGTGGAGCTTTTCTCTGTCAACAGTCCAAACCCTGTTTACATCAACAAGGGCAATGTCTGCATTTGCGCCTGTTTTGATTGTTCCTGCATTTATTTTCAGAATGTTTGCAGGAGCGGTGCTCATAAGCCCTGCAATATCCATAAGAGAAAACTTACCATTGTGATAAAGCTGTGTAAGTGTGACGGCAAGGCTGGTTTCCATACCAATTGAACCGTTTGGTGCCTTTACAAAGTCAGCCTTATCCTCCTCTGTGTGAGGTGCGTGGTCTGTTGCAATGCAGTCGATAGTTCCGTCCGAAAGACCCTCTATTATTGCCTTTCTGTCCTCCTCTGTTCTAAGTGGAGGATTCATTCTGTAATCTGCATTCTTACTTTCCAAAGCGTCCTCTGTAAGGGTGAAGTAGTGAGGGGCTGTTTCGGCAGTTACCTTAACTCCCCTTTTCTTTGCCTTTCTGATAAGCTCTACAGATTCTTTTGTGCTGACATGACAAATGTGAACAGGAGAATCGGTTTTTTCTGCGAGGATAATTTCCCTTTCGGTACCGTTATTTTCGGCATCGTTTGGTATTCCCTTAATGCCCAGCTTTTTTGACATCTTTCCCTCGTTTATCTTGCCACCCTCTGCAAGGGCTAAATCCTCACAATGGGCAACAACGGTCATACCAAGCTTAGGGGCATTCTTCATTGCCTCTGCCATAATCTTTGGGTCAAGGACAGGTCTGCCGTCGTCGGAAAGACCGATTGCACCGGCTTTCCTAAGGGATAAAAGGTCTGTTGCTTCCTTACCCTTTAAACCCTTTGTTATTGATGCCGCAACATAAACTCTTGACTTGCAGTTTTTAGCCTTGTCAAGAATATAGCTGATAACACCTGCGTTATCAATGGTTGGGGCTGTGTTTGGCATACACAACAGGCTTGTTACGCCACCTGCGGCGGCGGCATTTGTGCCTGAAACAATATCCTCTTTGTCTGTCTGACCCGGGTCCCTGAGGTGTACATGCAAATCAACAAGACCGGGCATAGCCACAAGACCTTTGCCGTCAATCACAGTGTCCCTTTCCTCTGCTTTGAAAGGCTCTGCGATTTTTCCGCTATGGATATATATATTTGTGATTTCGTCTTTGTTTTCAGCCGGAGATATTACTCTGACATTTTCAATGATTAGATTATTAATATTAATCACCCTTAAAATTTTCTGGAGGAGTTTCCTCTGTTATTATATGAATTATTTTTTGATGACTTTCTTCCGTCTTTATTTTTACCGGATTTTTGGGAATTTCGTCTTTTTTGCTCTCCGAGGAATTCACGGTAATTTGTATGCTCCTTGCCGTATTCCTCTGTGTTATCGTAAATCTCCTTTGTGGAGTATTCTTCGGCGTTTCTGTGAGCCTCTCTGATGAGTTTCCTCTCGATTTTATCAATGTTTTCAGAGGACTCAAGTCCGTCAACTCCATCAAAGAAAGCGTCAGGTCTGTCTGCACCTGTTGCGGTGTTGCGGTTTCGTCTTGTTTCCTGCAGGGCACGGCGTTCTTCTCTGTCGCCCACATACAGCTCACTGTCCATTGCCCTAAGCATATTCTCTCGTCTTTTCTTTTTAATGAGCATAAATATGATTAGTGCAACAATCACAACCACAAGCACAATTACAATAACCCAAATAAAGGTCATAATTGTACCGTTCAGCTTGCCGTCACCCTCAAGCTCAAATACGGCGCTGTCAAGGATTGAGTTCATCAGTTCCTTGTCCTTTTGGTCAATCTCTCCGTCCTGTGACTGCAATGTAAAGTGAACATACATTCCGTTTACTAAGGTGTCTGCTTGGGTTACATAAATGATTTTGTCGTCCTTTGGAGTGTTTATTATGGAGTCAAAGTAAATTATGTCGTTATACTTGTCCATTGAACAGCTTTTGCAGTTTTCTTCCTTGATATAATTTTCTTTAATTTCATTAAGCTGTTCTTCGCTGAGAGTATTGTAATTCTTCACATCCTTACTGTTTTCGTCCTGATTCATTGTAAGGGTAAAGACCTGATTGTTGTCCTGTGAAAAGGCTTGGAGATAAATGTTGTAGTCAACAAGGCTTTCAATATTTGTCTGATGCTTTTTATACACCTCGTCATTGGTGGAAACATCCCTTGTAACCACATCCATTGAAGAAGGTAGCTTTAGCGACAATTTCAGTTCATCTATTGTGTACTGTGTTTGCTCCTCTGCCGATACAGACAAAACTCCTGTACCCAGCAAAATTATCAAAAGCATAAGCAGTGCCGAAATTTTTTTCACAATGTTATTTTTCATCAAAAATCCTCCACGAAAAATAAATATGTCTATATATAGCAATATTCAAAATAATTATATCTTTTTTTTACCAAAAACACAAGGCAAGAAAGGAATAAAAATATATTTGTCAGTACGCACAACTTATTTACCGTATATTTGACAATATTATACAATAAAACTTAAAAATTATTTGAACTTAATTTTAATTTTTAAATTGGTATTTCTATAGTCCATTGTATTATCAGCTTTGTAATGATATAATTGTGGAAAAGGAGTTTGGGATGAAGGAATTAACAGACAAAATCAGGCAAGGGGTTATTTCGGGCAATGCACTAAAGCTGTTTGCACTTTTATGTATGACTGTTGACCACATAGGCGTACACTTAATTAGCGAATATGAACCCATTAGAATAATCGGCAGACTTGCTTTCCCTATTTTTGCATATATGATTGCCGAAGGGTGCAAATACACAAAAAACAAGCTAAAATATTTTCTCACAATATTCATTGAGGGTGTTATTTTGCAGATTTTTATTTTTCTGATGTCCGACTCAACCCATATGAATGTGCTGATTACATTTAGTCTTTCAATAGGTCTTATCTATGCTTTCGACTACTCACTACGCAGTGAAAATAACTATAATTGGGTAATTCCCCTAACAGGTATAATATTTGTTATGATAATTTGCGGTGAAATGCCCGAAGGATTTTTAAGCGAATACTTCCACATTGACTATGGATTTTTTGGTGTTATGCTGCCTGTTATGGTGTACATATTTGATAACAAAGTGCTAAAGCTTTTGATGTTCACTTTAGGTCTTGTTTTCTTAAGTATGTCACTTGCACCCATACAGTGGTGGTGTCTGCTTTCCGTAATTCCCATTGCTTTATACAGCGGAAAAAGAGGAAAACTGAAAATCAAATACCTTTTCCACATATATTATCCATTACATATTGTAATAATTTTGGCTATAAAGGAATTATTAGGAGTACTGTAAAAAAACTATTAAGAGAGGTTTACTATGGGACCATATTACTATGTTGTTGAAAAAATCAGCGGTGACTACGCTTTTTTAAAAAGGACAGACATTGATGAAAATGACCTTATGCAGGTTGCAATGGCGCTTTTGCCCCAAAGCATTGACGAGGGT
Source organism: Oscillospiraceae bacterium (assembly GCA_029225165.1). Classification (GTDB taxonomy): domain Bacteria; phylum Bacillota; class Clostridia; order Oscillospirales; family Acutalibacteraceae; genus Ruminococcoides. The sequence continues at coordinate 12,642 of JAQXVY010000007.1, read as the reverse complement.
ACTCGCCTAAAGTGGGAAAACCTTGTTTACACCGTAGAATAGCAACTTGTATTTTGCAGTAAGTTACTGTATAATTACCCTATGAATAATATTCGTTATAAAGTGTGAGGTTTCTATGACGCTAAAAGGAAAATTTGCAATAAAGCTCTCCAAATTTGTCGCAAAGCTGTGCCTTAAAATGGGCAGACAGGGCGTGACATGGGCAGGCTTAATCGCAAGAAAAATCGAACCGAATATACTTAAAATTTTATCCGACCAAATAAAGGAAAAGGTTTACATTGTGTGCGGTACCAACGGAAAAACCACCACAAACAATATGCTTTGCACCACACTTCAGTCACAGGGCAAAAAGGTGATTTGCAACAGGACAGGCTCCAATATGCTTAACGGAGTTGTTTCCGCATTTGTACTTGCCACAAATGACGACTGCACCCTTGATGCCGACTATGCCTGTATTGAGATTGACGAGGTTTCTACAAAGAGAGTTTTGCCGACGCTAAAGCCTGACTATATGGTGCTTACCAACATATTCCGTGACCAGCTTGACCGCTACGGAGAGATTGACATTACCCTAAAAATACTTGATGATGCTATCAAAATGGCACCTGATATGACCTTGGTAATCAACGGGGACGACCCTCTTTCCCACTCACTTGCCATAAAAAGCGGAAACAAATTCATCACCTACGGTATAAGCGAAAAGGTGTTTGACGCCGATGAAAATGCGGAAATAAGAGAAGGCAGATTCTGTGCTATGTGCGGTGCAAAAATGCACTACAATTACTATCATTACAGTCAGCTTGGTGACTACACTTGCCCTGAATGTGGCTTTAAAAGACCAAAAATTGACTACCCTGCAACAGACATTCACCACGGCGACCACCTGGAATTTACTGTTGAGGGCAATCACATAAATGCAAGGTACAAGGGCTTTTACAACATTTACAACATTCTTGCTGTGTATGCAGTTGCAAGTCACTCCGGTGTTGATATGAAGGGTTTTCAGTCAATGCTTGACCACTTTAACCCGGAAAACGGAAGAATTGAACACTTTAACATAAAGGGAACTGATGTTGAACTTAACCTTGCAAAAAATCCTGCCGGATTTAACCAAAACATCAATGCTGTTATGGCTGACCCAAAGGACAAGGATGTAATTATCCTTATTAACGACCGTGACCAAGACGGAAATGATGTTTCTTGGCTTTGGGATGTGGATTTTGACCGATTTATGGACAAGAGCATAAAGTCAATTACCGTCAGCGGAATAAGGTGTCAGGATATGAGGTTAAGGCTGAAGTATGTTGACATTCCCTCCCACCTTGAGGGGAATATTGAAACAGCCATCAGGAATAAAATTGCCGACGGTGTTGGCAATCTGTATGTTCTTGTTAACTACACAGGACTTTACAGCACACGAAACATTCTCAAAAGAATGGAGGGGGAAAAATAATGAAGCTAACCATTGGACATCTTTTTCCCGATTTGCTTAACCTGTATGGTGACAGAGGGAACATTCAATGCCTTGCCAAGCGTCTTAGGTGGCGAGGAATTGAAGCAGAGGTGAAAACCTTTAGCATTGATGAGGAAATCGACTTTTCCGCCCTTGACATTGTTCTCCTTGGCGGAGGCTCCGACCGAGAGCAAATGCTGGTTTGCAACAGGCTAAAGGAAATTAAGTCTGAATTTAAGGCTTATGTTGAGGATATGGGAGTTGTAATAGCCATCTGCGGAGGCTATCAGCTTTTGGGTAAATATTACGAAACCGACGAGGGCAAAATTGACGGTCTTGACATTGTGGATATGTACACGGTTCAGGAAAAGGGCAGACTTATCAACAATATTTTCATCAAAAGCGATTTGTTTGAAATGCCTATTGTTGGGTTTGAAAACCACGGCGGAAGGACATATATAAATGACAACAAGCCTTTGGGCAAGGTGGTTTTCGGCAAGGGCAACAACGGAAAAAGCGGATACGAGGGTGTTGTGTACAAAAATGTAATCGGCACCTACCTACACGGTCCTCTACTTCCGAAAAACCCACAGCTATGCGACTATCTCCTTACTAAAGCACTTGAAAGAAAGTACGGTGCTGACAAGGCTGTTCTTGCTCCTCTTGACGATATTGAGGAAAAAGAGGCTAACAAATATATTGTTGACCGATACTCGGACAAGATAGAAAATTTCAAGGAAAGAATAAGAAAGCTGATATAATATAACGGGAGCTGATAAAAATACAGCTCCCGTTTTACTCTTTACCACTTTTAGTATAGACAGCCTCCCTCAGACGAGTATTCCCTTGCTAAGGGAATACTCATCCGATGGAGGCTTTGTTTAGACCTTAATTTAATCTAACCTATTAGTATAAATTTATGTACTACTGCTTTCCTTTCAGATTCCTCGGTCGCTTCGCTCCTCGGAATGACAGAGTGGTAATCGGAATCACAGAATTGGAGTGTCCTTAGAATGACAAGTGTAGGCAACACAGTCATTCAAGCACTTCCAAAATTGTTTGGCACATTACTCCCTCAGGGGTAAGGTTGTAGTTTTGGTCAAAGCCCTTTTTGTCAAGGTTTTCCTTAACAGTGATTTTGATTTTTTGTATATCTTCTTCGGTGAGTGAGTTAAAATCCACATCAATACCCAAAGAGGAAATATAGTTTTTCTGCATTTTATCAAGCATAGCTTTCACATTCTCCTAAATTGATATACTCCATAATACCACAATATCGTGAAAAAAGAAAGCGATTAAGGAAAAACAGACACCCCCGTGGTCGGAATGTCTGTTCTCTTTGTTGTACAACAAATTTTTCTAATTAGACTATTTAATTATTTAACCTTAATTGTAATAGTCTTTGAACCTGACTTGTAGTTCTTTGAGCCTGCGCACTTAACAACAATCTTGTAAGTGCCCTTCTTGGCGCCCTTCTTAAGAGTAACCTTACCCTTTTTGCTTACGCTGATGTACTTCTTAAGCTTTGAAGGTACAGAAGCCTTGTAGGTCTTTGTGCCAACACCCTTGGTCTTAAGTGTAAAGGTTGTAGCCTTTTTCTTAAGAGAAGAAGCCTTGTAGCTTGTCTTGTAATTCTTTACAGTAACCTTGTTGCCAGCCTTTGCAATCTTGTAAGTCTTAGTAACAGAAGTACCCTTGTATGCACCGATACCTACGATAGAAACCTTGTATGTACCTGCATTCTTACCTGCTGTATAAACGAGCTTGTAGTGAGTGCCTTCTTTAAGAGTAACATAGCCGTAGCTTGTCTTAACTTTAACCTTAACTTTACCGTTAACCTTCTGTGACTTAGCATTGTAAACAAAGTTTGGCATAGCAACAGAAGCTGTTTTAAAGCTTGCACTTGGCTTTGATGGACTGCTTGCTGCAGAAGCAACAGAAACACAAGTCATCATCATAATAGCAGCTAACATTACCGCAAAAAGTCTTTTCATTCTCATTTATAATTCCTCCTCTAAAATTTCAAGTACAGAAATTGCTGCCACGGAAAAGCAAAATCCGTATCTATAATTATCACAGACGCTAAAAAAGCACTGTGTAATTACCCATTATTTGTATTTTTGTCATTTTGGGATGAACCGTAATATTTACCATAATATTTAGAATATGCTCTTGTTGTTGTTTCAGCACGGTTCAATACTGTACCTAACAGCTTACATCCAACATAATCAAGCTGTTTCATTGACTGTCTTACCAAATCCTTTGATGTACTTCCACTGCGTACAACGAGTAATGCACCGTCACACATAGAAGCAATAAGGGAGCCGTCTGCAACTAAACACAGAGGCGGTGAGTCGATTAAAACATAGCGATAGTCCTCTGAAAGCCTGTCAAGAAGCTCAGAAAAGCGGTCGTCCTCAAACAGGGATAATGGATTTTCCAAAAGATTTATACTTGGAATAATATATCCGTTTTCCACATTTGTTTCGTAAACCACATCCTCGTATTCTGCAAGACCTGAAAGGTAGTAGTTAAGACCCTTAATATCCTTTTTATCATTAAAGCTGTGTCTGTCTTTCAAAATAGATTTTCTCAAATCAACATCAAGCAAAACAGTCTTAAATCCTGCCTCAGCCATCATCTTCCAAAGCTGAACGGAGATAACGCTTTTTCCCTCATTGGGGACACTGCTTGTGATTAAAATTTTCTTTGTATTCTTACCGCAAAATTTTACATTTACACGGAGTCGGTTCATTGCCTCCTCTACCTCATATGGTAAAGCAGGAATATCAAGCTGAATTTTCTTCATAAATTACGCCCTCCACCTTTTAAAAACAGATTTTTTCTCAGGTTCAACTCCGTCAAACAAAAGCTGATTTTCGGGAACAACAGTCAAAGGTGTAATTCCAAAGTACTTCTCCATATCGTCAGCTGTATGAATTGTATCATCCATAAGATGCCTTGCAATAATTATACCACAGCAAATCACTAAGCCTAAGAGAGCACCAATCAATGTATATTTTCCATAGTTCGGAGCAACCTTAGTTTCCTGAAGTCTTGCCCTTTCAGCAACATTTGGGGCATTTGTGCTCATTGTGTCAGGCAGATACTTAATGGAAACATCCATAACCTCATTTGCTATCCTCATTGAGTCCCTTGGGTCAGTGGTTGTTGCTGTAATGTTCAAAATTCTTGTGTCCTCAGGATTTTCAATAGTAATACAAGACTTAAGCTTAGTCACGCTCCAATCCAAATCAAGGTTATCAATTACCTTGCTAAGCACAGGATAGCCTAAAACAAGTTCTTCGTAATCCAAGGTAAGGGAAGAACCAACATTGATGTCGGACAAATCCACCACAGAATCACTGGATGCAGAAACAACATACATCTTTGCTGTGGACTGATATGTAGGCTTGATGAAAAAATAGGAATAAGCATTGAGTATTACAGTTCCTATTAAAACGCTAAGCACAATATAGTGTAGCTTGTGGAATAACGCATAAAACAAATCCACCAAATCAATTACTGTTTCGCCGTTATCCTGCTCCTGCAACAAAGGCTCAGACAGGTTACTGTTTACCTTTTCTGCATTTGCCAACTCGGTTTGGGCAGTAAAATCATTTTTGTTCAAACTCATATCTATCTCCTCTTCAAACGCACAGCGTTTGGAACTAACTTAATTTTCAGCTCACTTTATCTCATCATAAAACAGCTTTCGCACAGCCTTGTCAAGACTGTCTTGGTCAAGCCTAAACTCTATAAAGCCAAATTCACCCATACTGTTTTTGCCTGTGAGTACAGGGGAATCAACTTCCTCATATTTTGTAAGGTTAAGGGCAATTCTGCTCATCATACGAGGTGTTAAATCGGTACTCATATAGTTTTCAAGAGCATCATATGCCTGATTTATAAAGCTACCGCTTTCCTTGAATTTGTCCAAAAATATCCCTTTCAGTTTGGACAAATACATTGACTGCCTTTTCATACGGTTTTCATTTGTACCGTCGGCAACATTTTGTCTGTCGTGTATATAGTGATAAGCCTGTTCATCGGAAAGCTTAATTGTTTCTCCCATTTTCAGGCTTTTGTCTGATTTAGAAAAATCATCCTCAATAGTAACGGTTACTCCACCTGCAAGGTTGTTTATTACGGGAATAGAGTCCATATTAAGTGAAACATATCCGTCAATAGGATGATTGTAAAGCAGTTTTGATACCGTTTCAATGGTTACCTTGTTACCAAAATCAGCAACATCACCGTTTGTATGGGCAAGGGCAATTTGAGCATTCACCTCGCCAAGTGACTGTCCCTTTTCGTTATAGGTAGTCATATCCACCATTGTATCCCTGTTGATAACCAGCTTTGTATATGTTTTGTTTACACTGTCAAGAACAAGCAACTGAATTACATCACATTGACCTGTACCGTCAAACTTTTTTACTTTGGTAAGCTCGCCTCTTTGGTCAACACCAAGGAAAAGATATGTTTCGATACCATCCTTAGGCACACACTTGACGCCGCCGATTTCTACAATATCACGCTTGTCTACTGTATCCACTGTAGAGATTGATTCTTTTTCTTCTTCAGGACTTAGAAAACAGAACATTCCAACTCCCAACGCAATTCCTATCAAGAATATAACACCGCAGACTGAAAGCTTCTTGTGAAAATCCTTTTTGCGGGATTCGTCATACTTCTTAATACTCATACAAAAATCATCCTAACCAACCGGAACCCATTTCAGGATAAAATTTTTCAAGAAATAATAATGCACAAAGTACAGCAAAAAGTCCTGCGCTGATTATATATGTAAGTTTTTTAGACATTCTTATTTCCTCCTAATATGTTTTCGCCCATTTCATCAATTTTTTGGAGAACAGTTTTGTCACATTCATCACCTAAAACTGCTCTGCCCTTTGCCAAAACAGGCGGTCTGGTGTTCATATTGTGACAGTCACTTCCCAAGACAACTCTATCCTGCTGTTTTATAATCTTAAGCAATTTCCTTTTCCCTTTGCGGTCAAGGAACTCTCCTGCATTTAACTGAATTACAACAGGCAGAGAAAGAAGTTTTTTTATGAAAGGCTTGTTTCCCTTGATTTCAAGGTACCTGTCCAAATGGGCAATCATCACTGTTAGTTTTCTTGAATAAATCAAGCGTCTTACTTCACCAATAATTTCGTCATTCCACACTTGAAAGGGCATTTCCAGTAGTAAAACTTCGGTTTTATCTATGGTAAGATTGATTACCTCTTCAGCTTTGGAAATCCCCCTAAAATATGCAACCTCAGCACCTAAAGCAATATTGGGGCTTTCATCAGGTAAGGATTTTTTCAAAGCCTCAAAGGCATTTTGCCTTTTTTGAAGGAATGTTTCTATCCTGTCCTTATGTGCATAAAAGTGAGGTGTGGCAACGACGGTATCTACACCTTGGTTAAGCATTGTATCTATCATATTAAGGGAAGTTTCTACACTATCACTGCCGTCATCAATGTTTGGGAGAATATGGGAGTGAAAATCAATTATTTTCATACAATCCTCCTCATACAACTATGACTTAAACATATTATATCAAAAATAATATATTCCGACAACTAAAAAAATTGATAATTATTTGCCAAGTATAGGTATTATTTTTAACAATTTTATTCAAAAATAAAACATTTTAGGTATATTTGTTCTCTCGATGTTTTACAACACAACAAATAATACCCCTAATTATGCGGTTTTTTAAGGAAAATTACCATTTTACGCTATTGTACAAAATGTATATAATCCTCTTTTCGTGGAGCAGGAGGAGAAACCTTACCGTCAGGATAGCCCAAAACACAATGCCCTATTCCCTCGTAATCTCCCTCAATACCAAGGGATTTAAGGATTTCTCTGCCCTCATCAGTCATAAATTCTTCCTTGGCACGGTGAATCCAACAGCTGCCAATACCCAAATCTTCTGCCGCCAACATAAGGTTAGCCATTACAAGAGTACCGTCATACAAATATGTAGGCATTTCCCTGTTAGCCAAAACAATCAGGCAAACGGGAGCATTGTAAAACGGGTCAAAATCCTCATCCTTTCCCATTATCCTTGCATTCATTTTTGAAAGCTTATCACGAAGCTCCTTGTTTGTCACCGCAATAATTATTGGGGACTGTTTGCCTCTGCCTGTGGGGGCATAGGTGCCTGCCTGTACAATTTTTTCGATAATATCCTTTGGAACCATATCCGATTTGAATTTCCTCACACTTCTGCGAGAAAGAATAGTTTTTAATGTTTCAGCCATAAAAATTCCTCCTTTTGGGAAACGATGTGTAAAGTGATTTATTCAGTGTTTCCTTTGTATTATTTTATCACTATTCTGCTTTAAGGACAAGGGGGCACCGAATAAATCAATTTGCAAGGTCTGTGCATAGGTTTTTTGTCATACGGCTCGAACATATGGGTAAAAGTTGTGTAAAGTATTTTATTAAGATTTTCCTTATATTCAGATTTTCCTCAAGGTTATTATATACTGCGAAGTGCAACAAAAATAATAATTATTTAAAAAACCGGATTGATTAGGGAAACACTGATTAAATCATTTGCACAGATTGTACAGTGAGATTTTTTGTAGGTATGTTCAAAAAAGCGCAGGAATACTGACGTATTGCGAGGATTTTTTGGGGCATACCGGCGAAAAATATGCGTACAAGATGTTTAAAGTGATTTATTCAGTGTTTCCTTAGATAATCAACCCGGTTTACTATCAATGTTGCAACTTAAGGATCCCACTCACGCTGTCATTCCGAGCTTGTCGAGGAATCCCCTGCCTTTATCACTTGCTTTGTTAGAAAAATCATACTTTCATCTAACCTATTAGTGTGGATTAGGGCACTACTGCTATCCTTTTAGATTCCTCGGTCGCTACGCTCCCTCGGAATGACAGGGGTGGTGGTTTTGGAATGACAGAGGGGAACACGTACCTTTGAGTGTAAGCGTTCTTAAGTTCAAAGATGTGTAAAGTGATTTATTCAACATTTTCCTGTTTATACTCTTGTAACGTTGCCGTTTTTGTCAACATGGAGGTTAAGTGTTTCGGTAACCTGAATTTTGTCACTCTTCATATACATTACATTGACCTTAACATCACCGGCGTGTTTGCCTGTAAAGGTAAACTTGTATGTTCCCGGAGCTTTCCAAGGATTCACCTTGTTTGGTGTGTACTGAACCTTAATATCTACAATGCCTGTCTTGTTAATTCTGTAATCCCAGTCATAACCCTTCTTTGTAAAGCCATGTCCGTAATAGTTGAAAGGCTTACCGTTCTGCTTTTTTGATTCTGTGATGTTCAATTTGCTGTCTACGCGAAGTGTAACTGTCTTTTTATTAACTGTATATCCCTCTGCGGAATACTTAAAGGTTATCTTTACGTCCCCCTCCTTAACGCCTACAAACTTATATCTGTAAAATCCGCCAACTCCCATTACACCGTCATAGTGTGGATCGCTTTTGTATTCCTTTGATATGGACTTTACTACATCAGGTGTGTTTACTTCATATGACCAATCATATGATGTTGCCGGGTTGCCCTTGAGGTCGATTTTATAAACCTTTGACGACTGTTTTTGTGAAACTGATGTTGTCGGAGCATTGATGTTTTGTACTGCCTTTGCCCCTGCTCCCACTGTTGCACCTGCCAATGTTGAAACACAGATGATTGCTGTTGCTACGATTGTTGTGATTTTCTTTGTTGAATTTTTCATTTTGAATTTCTCCTTAATAATGTTTTGTCATTTTATTTTTTGTTTTATTTTCGTCTTGGGTTTGTTCCCTTGACTGTGACTAAAGTATATCAGACAGAGTATGACAAAACAGGGACAAAAATCAAAGTTTTTTCAACTTTTTATAAATTTTTTTAATTTATTTGATTTTTCTTCAATTCACTATAATCAGTGTTTCCTTAATAATATAGTTATAATTCTATAAAAGAAAAAATGTATACTTATCCATATAAAAATGTATACTTCTCCATATTTCTCCATATATAAATATAAAAAATAAAAAATCACCCACAAAGTTAAACTCTGTGAGTAATCTATTGTAGTCTATTGTAGTTTATTGTGATTTTTTGTTTTTTTGTATCACTTACTATTTTCACCGTCCCTTTTGGAAAAAAAACATCCGCAATAGTTTTGTCTGTACAGGTTATGTTCCTTGGAAAGCACAATGCTCCGCTTGTAGCCCTCTTTTTTCTTAAAATCCGAGGGTAAATATTTTGATTTACACTCTATTTTTTCGCCGATATTGTTGATAATCTCGGCATTCTTTAATGGACTTAGGGTGAGTGTGGTTGCAAAGTAGTCAAAGCCCTCTTTCTCTGCGACAGTTGCTGTGTAATTCAGACGGAGAGAAAAGCACTTTGAACACCTTTTTCCTCTCTCGGGTTCATTTTCAAGACCTTTTGCCACATCATAAAATTCCTGTGGATTGTATTCTCCGTCTATGAATGAAACGGGATACCTTGTTTTCATCTCGCCAACAAGCCTTTTCAGCTCGTCACGACGGTAGGAATATTCCTCTATTTCTCCGATATTAGGGTTAAAAAACAGCATTGTGATTCGGAAATAGTTGCTTAAGTATTCAATTACATAGCTGCTGCAAGGGGCACAACAGGCGTGTAGCAGTAATGTAGGAACAATATTTTTCTCCTCATTATAGGCAATTAGGGAGTCAAGCTCCTTTTGATAATTTCTTTTCATAGTCCAAACTTCTCAATTAACTGTAACGGAGCGTCAATCACTTCATCAGCACCGGCATTTTCAAGCTCTTCTCTGCCCCTAAAGCCCCAGCTTACACCACAGCATTTCACTCCGGCATTTTGGGCGGTAAAGCAATCAACATCACTGTCACCAACATAAATGCACTCATCCTTGCTAAAACCTGAAAGTCTGAGGATTGCATTAAGTGCGTCCGGACTTGGCTTGATTTTATACTCAGGCTTTTTGCCCCAAGCATAGGTAAAATTGTGGTTAGGGAAAATCTTTTTCAAGATTTTTCCCACAAATTCATCAGGTTTATTTGATAGAACAGCAGTTTTTATGCCCTTTCTTGACAATTCAAGGAGCAACTCCTCTGTTCCCCGGTAGGCAGAGGTTTTGTCAATGGAATGTTCCTTATAGTACTCATCAAAGCCCTTTTTTACAATTTTAAAGGCTTTTTCGTCCTCAATGGGTTTCATTGCTCTTTTAACAAGGTTGACAATTCCGCTGCCAACCATTTGCTTGTACTTTTCAACAGTATGTGTGGGCAATCCTGCCTTTTCTAAACCAACATTCGTAGCATCTGCCAAGTCGTCAATGGTGTTTGCCAGTGTTCCGTCTAAGTCAAATATAACAATCTTGTACATCTATATCCCCTTTTCTTGTTCCAAAAGCACTGCCCTGCAAGGGGATGCCTCAACAGCCTCAATTTTTATGGGAAAGGCACATATCTCATAATCTCCGTCCTCTATTTTACTGAGGTTTAAACATTCTAATATGGGAATCCCATTTTCCAGTAATAGCTTATGGGTTTTGTTGTTGTCAAAATCGGAACCAATGGTATTTGCATCCGTACCCACCAATTTGACATTGTGGTCAGCAAGTATTTCAACAGCTGTTGTTGTAAGGAAAGCCTTTCCGTTGCCTTTGAATAAAACTCTCTTGTGGCAGTAGGGCAAAATTTCGTCCATATCCTGCCCCGTTAAGTCGCCCTCAACAGAAACAACAGTGCATTTGCCGTAAAAATTCCTAAGTCTTAGCTTGTTAACAGGAGTTCCGTTGTCAATAAAGTGCAGAGGTGCGTCAATGTGAGTTCCCGTATGGGGACAAAGTGTGATTTCGCTTAAATTATAATCGTCACCATTTTTGATGCTCTTAACAACCCTCGCAGAGGGTTCAGGGTCACCCGGATAGAACGGACTTGAAAAAACTCCCTTTGAAATATCGTGTAAAATCATATTTTCCACCTTCTCTTATCATTATACACGAAAGATTATATAAGTCAAAGCAAAAAAATCCCCTGTGAAATCACAGGGGAAATTTTATTGAGGAATTATTTAAGAAATTAATTCCGTAATTTTGTTACATAATGGACTTTATCAGCCCCAAGAGCCTACACCGCTTCCGGTAGCTGTGTATGTTGTGCCTGTACCTCTTGTTGTTGTCCAGCTGTTCCATGTTTCGCCGTTTGATGGTTTGTTTCTTTTAATTGTAATGTCTGTAACAGAAGCAGGAACTGTAGCTGTCCATGTGCCTGCACCGCCTGTCATATTGTAGGAAGTGCCTGTGCTGTTGTCAACGAGTACGAATACTGCGTCTGAATTTGCAAGCCACTTCTCAGCAGTTCCGTCAACAAGTGTTAATGTAACCTCGTCACCCTCAGGTGTTGATGGTGAAGTTGGATCAGAGCCGTTGTCCCAAGAGCCAACACCGCTTCCGGTAGCTGTGTATGTTGTGCCTGTGCCTCTTGTTGTTGTCCAACTGTTCCATGTTTCGCCGTTTGATGGGCTGTTTCTGTTAATTGTAATGTCTGTAACAGAAACAGGAACTGTAGCTGTCCATGTGCCGGCACCGCCTTCCATATTGTAGGAAGTACCTGTGCTGTTGTCAACAAGTACGAATACTGCGTCTGCATCTGCAAGCCACTTCTCAGAAGTTCCGTCAACAAGTGTTAATGTAACCTCGTCGTCAACAGGAACTGTTGTAGTTGTTTCCTCAACTGTTGTAGTTGTTTCTTCTACTGTTGTAGTTGTTTCTTCTACTGTTGTAGTTTCCTCAACTGTTGTAGTTGTTTCTTCTACTGTTGTAGATGGTGTTTCACCGCCATATACAAATGCCTGTACAAGCTCGTAACCCTTACTGTCCTTTTCCTCTGTTGGATAGTAAGCGTTGTTTATATCGTCAAGTTCGATATTTACTGTCCGGGATTTCTTGCTGTTTGATGTAAAGATTACATTTGTGTATTCAACAGGAAGGTCATAGTAGTACATATCCTTGCCGTTGTCCTGTCCATCCTTTGTTATGGTAGGAATTTCATCCCAAGGTATTAGCTCTACTGATGTTTCTTCATCAACCATATACCAAGCATAGATTCTTACATTTGACCAGTTGTGGTCGTTTCTGAACCATACTCTTCTTGTTGTTGGTGCTACGGAAGATGATGTTTCTTCAAC
>JAQXVY010000006.1 GCA_029225165.1 Oscillospiraceae bacterium | reverse complement strand
CAGCGGTGCCGAAGATACTTGGCTGGAGACGGCCCGGGAAAATAGGGAGATGCCAACACATATATTCCTCCATAGCTCAGTCGGTAGAGCGCATGACTGTTAATCATGATGTCACTGGTTCGAGCCCAGTTGGGGGAGCCACGAAGGTTCGTAGAGCAATCTACGGACCTTTTTCCATTCTGTTTGATACTCGTGGCAGACTTACATCAGTAGTTATGCCTGACACAGTAACTGCTATGGGTAAAGAAGTGTTTAGTTTTACGACAATGCTTAGCAAGGTAGAATTTTCCAAGAACTTAAAAGCTATCCCGACACTCACATTCTCTTCAAGTGCAATAAGGAGCATTGATATTCCTGATGGTGTGGAAGAAATTAGATTTGGTGCATTCTATGGACAAACAAATCTTAAGACAATTACAATCCCTGCAAGTGTAAAAACTATCGGCTATCAGGCTATCGGTTGCTTTAGTAACTACGGCTTCGAGGGTAGATACGGTGTTACAATTTACGGTGAGGCAGGTTCAAATATTGAAAGTTATGCAAAGGCAAATAACATTAACTTTGTTTCAGGTAAACCAGTGTAGATCCGCCTACTCCAACAACTCCTGTTGACCCTTTAAAATCAATAGCTGTTTATTTTAAAACACCAACGAATACAACTCCAACAAATACAACACCAACAAATACAACTCCAACTGTTTGTTCGCACGAGAATACAACAACAAAGGTAACTAAGCCTGGTTCATACTTTACAAGTGGCATTAAGACAACAGTATGTAGGGCTTGTGGAAAGGTAGTCAAGAGTACTGCAATTCCTATGAAGGTGCTTAAAACTCCTTTTGTAACTGTTAAGGTCGGTAAGAAGGCAATTAATGTTACACTTTAGAAGAAGGTAAAAGACGCAAAGAGCATAGTTGTTACATACAAGATTGGCAAGACAACAAAGACAAAGACCAAGAGTGTTAAGGTAAAATAATTTAACATCTTTGGGAGAAATTACACCCTGTTTTAAATTATTTATGGGGCTGTCGCAAATGAGTAAAATTTGCGACAGCCCCTTATTGTGTCAATTATGATATTATAATAAAATCCTTTGCTTACATAAACTCAACTAAGCAACAAAGTATTCCGTTGCCGTAAATGCCACCGTTTCCTTAAGTTCGGTACAGAATACCAATTATATTCGGTCCTGTATTTATTCCGATTACACATCCTACCTGATATTCAGCAATCGGAGGTATTTCCAATGCTTCTGCACATGCTGTTTTCAGCTTTTCAAATGCTTCCCCATTGTTTCCGTATACGAGGGAGTAATTCGTTCCGGGCTTTCGCTCACTTATACATCTTTCAACGAGAGAGGAGATTGCTTTTTTATCGCCTCTTGCTTTTCCGATGATTTTTGCCTCTCCGTCCTCAAAGGTTATTAAAGGTTTAAGACCCATTACATCACCGACAAAAGCTGCCGCCGGAGATATGCGGTCTGATTTTTTAACTCACTTCAAAGTTAACGGCACAAAAATCGGGCGTGTATGCTGTAACCACTCCTCTATATGGTCAATAACCTCCTGCACGTTTGCTCCGTCGTCTATCATCTGAGCCGCTTCTATTACAGAAATACCGTAGGCCATACTGTATGTTTTTGAGTCGATGATATGAATGCGGAAATTTTTTGCGGCTTCAGGATAAGATTCAAAGAACATTGTTTTAGCTAATTCAGCCGCCTGATAAGTGCCGGAGCCTTTGGAATTCAGCGTTACTTGAATTAAATCGGTATATCCCTCTTCTCTGCACTGAGTAAACAACTCGGTGTACATATTCACCTTTACCTGAGATGATGTAGGAAGCTTTTGCTCTGTTTCAAGTATATGGTAGAAATCCTCCTTTGAAATATCTATGCCGTCACGGTACCCATTATCTTCGTGTATGATTGTGAGCGGCAGTACACTGATGTTCAATTTTTCGCATAAATCCTTGGGAATATCAGCTGTGGAATCGGTGGCTATTTTTATTTTACTCATATATTTCATCCTTTCAAAATTGACTTTAGCTGTAAGCTTTGGTACAGTAGAGTTAATAAGATATAATCGTTGTTATTTGAAACGATAGTATCATTTAATTATACAAAATATGCCTATGAATTCCAATGGGAGTAAGAATAATTGATACTTAACGGTATATATATTATCATTATTATGAGGTAGCAAAGTGGGACGAGGTACAAAAACAACTGAATTTCTGAAGGAGTGTCTGGCAGACGGATTGATTCAGCTTATGCGTGAAAAACCCTTTGAAAAAATATCTATACAGGAAATCGCAGACAAATCGGGTGTAGGTCGTGCTACTTGGTTATGAAAATACAACGGAAAAAATGAGGTTCTTACATTTAGGCTGATTGTTTTATGGAATCGTTGGTCTGATGAGCATAATGTTTCCGTGCGTGACCGCTTTACTTTGCAAAATGCAAAGGATTTTTTACAGTTTAATTACGAGATTCGCAGTATTGTTCAGACGATTTACTCTTCCGATATGCAGTCTGCCGTGTATGACGCTTTTTATCAGGTGATGATGCCACAGTACGGAGCGAATGCAAAGGAATGTTATCAGGCTCGTTTTTACTCATACGGACTTTTTGGCTTGCTTGATGAGTGGGTAAAACGAGGATTTAAGGAAACTCCTGATGAAATGGTAAATATACTATATCAAGTTATGGATGATAGAAATGATAATTAATTCAACGCCGATGAGAATGCACCAAACAATACAAAATGCACCCGCAATACTGTTTGGGTGCATTTGTATTAAAATAAGAGATTTGTTCCAGTCGAGTGTCTCGACACGCAGATCGCGTTCGGGACCTTCTGCTTTTTTAAGTTAATTTCTCGCGTCAGAGGTGACATCTTTTTAAAGTCTATTGACAAACAAGAACCGCAATTTTGATACAATGTATCAAGACTGCGGTTCTTTTCTTTTTGCACCGATTATATGTTTCGTTACAAATTCTTTTCAGTTTTTCTATGCTCCAATGTTTATTGTAATAGTTTTATTTTTGGAAAATCATATTGTATCAGATTCTTTATCAGTATATATTCACTATTTCAGAAAGTGACAAAACCGGAAGTGACCACGATAGACGGATGTATAGTTGCTTTGAATATTAATTCTTTCTATGTATTGTGTAAGAATTTTATTTACGAGATATTCAACTTCCTAAATTCACATTTTCTTACCCAAAAATACGCAAGCGTTACAGCAATACCTGTCAATACCCAAGAAATCGGATAAACAATAAGCAATGTACAATAGTTGTGATATAAATTGAATACTGTATATATCCATACTATCCTGAAAATTACCGAACCGAAAATTGTTATAACTGCAGGGAAGAATGAATGTCCCAATCCCCTAAGGGCAGCACAGCTTACTTCGTAAGAGGTGGTTAATAGCTCTGATAGCATTACAATTTTCATCCTTGTAATAGCATATTCGATAACAACAGGGTTTGTTGTGAAAAATCTGATGAATATATTACTTCCTGTCATAAATATTACGCTGACTATTCCACAGGTAAGGCAACCAAAAAGCATACACAATCTGAAAACCTTTTTACACCTGTCCGGCTTTAATGCGCCGTAGTTTTGGCTTGTAAAGGTGACTGCTGTCTGGCTGAAAGCACAGACAATATAGTATGTAATGTATTCAAAGTTTAGTTCAGCGGAAGAGCCGGCAACGGCGTCAGAGCCAAGACTGTTGACGGCGGACTGAATATATACATTTGAAAATGAGAAAACCATACCCTGTATGCCGGCAGGTAATCCTATCATCATTATCTTTTTAAGGTGAATTTTATTGATGTGAATTTTTCGGATATTAATTTTGATGTAGGTGTTTTCCTCTTTAATGAGATAATACATTACAAATAAGGCACTTACTGCATCTGCCACAACAGTTGCAATTCCCACACCGGCAACGCTCATATCAAAGACAATAACGAGGATTAGGTTTAGAACAACATTTACTCCTCCGGAAATGAAAAGACAGTACAGCGGTCGCTTTGTATCCCCTATACTTCTTAATACAGCAGAGCCGAAGTTGTAAATCATAAGAAAAGGTGTGCCTAAGAAGTAAATTTTAAGGTATGTTGAGGCAAGCTCAATAACATCGTCAGGGGTGTTCATCAATTTAAGAATAGCGCCGGAGGTCAGCTGCCCCACAGCCAAAAGTAAAAATCCACAAATAAGTGCAAGTGCAATAACTGTGTGAGAAGCATCGTTTGCCTTGCGCTTTTCGTTTTTTCCCACATATCGGGAAACCAACACATTAGCACCAACAGCAAGGCCGGTAAATAGCAAAACCATTAAATTGATAATAGGCCCGTTACTTCCCACAGCTGCAAGCGCCTGACTGGAAGAAAACCGTCCTACAACAGCAATATCTGTTGAATTAAAAAGCTGCTGCAGGATACTGCTGCCTGCCAGAGGGAGGGCAAACATCAGTATTTTTTTGCCTAAAGGTCCCTGAGTCATATTCATCTGATGTGAATTATGCTTTTTTTCTATGTGCATTATTGTTTTACCTCCCCGATTTCTTTGATCTTTAATATTGTAGTCCTCTGAAATTCAATAAACAAGAGCAATAACTTAGTATATAATTTGGACATTGAAGAAAATTTTTATTAATTTTATCCAATTTTATAGGAAAAACAGATTTATGATGTCTGAAATACAGATTATATACTTTGCTACTAATGTAAAATTACAGGAAAACTTATAATTACAGTATGGTTATCAAAAAATAAGGGCTTTAGTGATGAAAGTTTAAAGGCTATCTGTGTTAATTACAACAAAAATTCCATAAAAAATGGAAAATAACAAATAAAATGTTGGAAACAAAGAATTTTTTACAGATTTCGGAATTTCAGTACTATTTGCGAAACATATACTCAGAGTAATAAAAGTGAATTATCGAGAATTATGTGGCTATAAATTATAAATAAAATTGAAAAATATGTGGATAATATTTGTGCATATGTTATAATGCACAATAAATCGACATTTCTTTTGTGTATTCCTACAAATGTTTGAAACAAACATAAAAAATGCTTGAAATCCACAAAAATATGTATTATTATAAAGGTGTCAAATAAATAACCGCAAAAAGCGGAGGAAAAGGAGTAATGATTTATGCATGCTTTAAAAAGATTTGGAACAGCTTTTGGTGGCTACAAAATGATGGAGGATTATCCGGTTCCGGTTTGCGGACCTAATGATCTTATCATTGAAATCAAGGCTGCAGCAATTTGTGGTGCTGATATGAAGCACTGGAATGTTGACAACGGTTATGACGACACAAACATCACACCGGATCAACAGCAGTCAGTTCGTGGCCACGAATTTGCAGGCGAAATCGTTGAAGTAGGCGAGAATGTAAAGGACTGGCATGTCGGTCAAAGAGTTGTTTCCGACAACAGCGCATATGTTTGCGGAGTTTGCCCTGCTTGCGAAAGCGGAGATTTCCTTTGCTGTGAACACAAGGTAAACCTTGGCTTGGACAACAACACCTGGGGCGGCGGTTTTTCAAAATATTGCAAGGTTCCAGGCGAAATTCTTGCAATTCACAAACACGCAATCTGGGAAATCCCTGAGGGCGTAAAGTACGAGGAAGCAGCAGTGCTTGACCCAATCTGTAATGCTTACAAGGCAGTTGCTCAGCAGTCACACCTAATCCCCGGACAGGATGTAGTAGTTTTCGGCACAGGTCCTCTTGGATTGTTCTCGGTACAGGTTGCAAAGCTGATGGGTGCTGTAAACATTGTTATGGTTGGTCTTGACGAGGATGTAAAGGTTAGATTCCCTGTTGCTATGGAGCTTGGCGCAACACATTGTGTTAACGGTTCAAAGGAAGATGTTGTTGCAAGATGTACAGAAATCTGTGGCAGAGATAACTTAGGACTTGTGATTGAATGTTCAGGCGCAAACATTGCTCTTAAACAGGCTCTTGAAATGACAAGACCAAATGCAGAGATTGTTCGTGTTGGTATGGGCTTTAAGCCACTTGAATTTTCAATTAACGACATCACTGCCTGGAACAAGAGTATCATCGGTCATATGGCCTATGACTCAACCTCTTGGAGAAACTGCATAAGACTTCTTCAGTCAGGACAGATTAAGGTTCAGC
Organism: Oscillospiraceae bacterium; assembly: GCA_029225165.1. GTDB lineage: Bacteria > Bacillota > Clostridia > Oscillospirales > Acutalibacteraceae > Ruminococcoides. Next base: position 56,281 of record JAQXVY010000006.1, on the reverse strand, counting down.
CTATGATTACTCACAGACTTGGTCTTTCCCAGTGGAAAGAGGGCTTTGAAGCAATGGCTAAGAAAGAGGCTATCAAGGTTATTTTCACATACGATTACGACGATTAATTGTCAGCTTATATTTAGTCGAGTATTTAGGAGGTAATATCAATGAGAAAGCTAATGATTGCTCCCTCGGTGGGATGCTGTGATTTGTTTAAGGTTGAGGAACAGGTTAAGCTGATAAATGAAAAGTCCGATTATCTTCATATGGATATAAAGGACGGTGTCTATGTTCCCAGTTACGGAATCGGTCCTGATTATCTTGATTACCTTAATAGGCATATAGATAATCTAAAGCCAATGGACGCACATCTTATGGTTAAGCATCCTCAAAAGTATCTTGAGGTATTCGCAAAAGCGGGTGCTGCATACATAACACCTCACACAGACTGCATTGAGGGTGACGCATTTGTAACAATACGCAAAATAAAGGAGCTTGGATGTAAGGCAGGCGTTGCTTTAAGTCCATCAGTTCCCCTAAGTACCATTGAATATTATCTCCCTTTGCTTGACAAGGTCACAATTATGATTGTTGACCCGGGCATCGCCGGTCAGCCGGTTGACCCACAGATGTTTGTAAAGATTAATCAGTTGGCTAAAATCAGAGAAGAGCGTGGACTAAACTTCCTTATTGAGGCTGACGGTTCAATGAACAAGGATTTATACAGACCTCTGTATGAGGCAGGGGCTGACTTGGTAGTTTTAGGACCTCCTGCACTGTGGAACAAAGACCCTGACTTTGAGAAAGCGTGGTCCATAATGGAACAAGAGCTTGAACAGGAGCTTGAGGGAGCTCAAAGAAAAATTTGATTTATAGCTTACAGTAAAATAAATGACTAAAAAATTTAAGGAGTATAAAAATGGGTAAAAGTAATATTAACATTGGCGCAAGACTTGACCGTCTGCCCCAATCTAAATGGCACATAAAAATGTGGCTTGTAACTGCATTTGCACTTTTGGTATGCTGGTCAAACGGCATCGGCGGTTCAGTACAGAACATCTTACTTAACGAAATCCACTGGCTTGAAGAGGGAACATCCCTCCTTGCAATGTGGGGTACAATTTACACAGCAGGTCAGCTTTTCGGTGCACTTATCGGCGGACCAATCGGTGACAAGATAGGCAGAAAGAGAAGTATCCTCCTCTATGAGATAATCCACATTATCGCAATGCTGGGCGGTGCATTATCACCTAATGTATATGTTCTCTATGTATTCAGACTTATTCAGGGCTTTGGCTTAGGCGCTCTCTTAGTTGTTCTGTTTGCAGGCTTTACAGAGTATGTACCGGGCAGAAACCGTGGTACATGGTCAAGTCGTACATCCTTTATCGGCAACTGGGCACACCCAATCTGCAACGGTATTGCACTTTTAATCGTTTCAACAGGCGTAAGCTTTGCTCTTAACTGGAGAATCCAGTTTATGATTCCATCAGTTCTTTCAATCATTGCTTGTATCTTAATTTTCAAGAAGTTCCCTGAATCCCCAAGATGGCTTGAGTCACAGGGCAGATACGAAGAAGCAGACGCCATAATGACAAGAATTGAAAAGGAAATCGAAAAGTCCACAGGCAAGCCTTTGCCACCTGTTGAGGTTAAGGAAGCAAAGCCTGTTAAGAAGTTACCTTATAAGGCTCTCTTTAAGGGTAAGCTTTTAAAGCGTACAATCGTTGGTTCTCTTGTACTCATCGGTATGAACACAATCCAGTACACACTTATGAACTGGATGCCATCGATGCTTTCAAGTCTTGGTTATGACACATCTGACTCACAGTTTATGACAATGTTCGGTTTGTTCGGTGCTCCGTTCGGTATCTTTATTGCATCCCTCATTATGGATAAGTTACCTCGTAGAGTAATGGGTGTTTGCCTCCTCGCAGGTATGGCAGGCTTGGGTATTGCAACAGGTATGCTTGCAAGCACACTTGGTATGACAGGTATCATCGTAATGACATTCCTGCTGAACACAGTTATCTATATGTATGTTTGCTACGCATCAGCAGTTTATGTACCTGAAATGTGGCCAACATCAGCAAAGCTTTCAGGTTCAGGCTTTAGTAACGCAATGGGTCGTGTAAGTAACATCTTCTTCCCATTCCTTGTTACATCAGTAGCAGCTAACATCGGAGCAGGCGGAGTATTTATCCTCATTGCTATTGTTGCTGTTATCATCGCAGTAAGCATCATCTTCCTTGGTGTTGAAACAAGAGGCGAATCTGTTGAAGATATCGGTAATGTAGAATAATTTAGATTTATAAATACATAAGTTGTTTTAATATAAGTTTTAGTCACCTGCATTGGGTACTACCCCACCCAATGCAGGAAAGTAGATAAGGAGGTTAATTTTATGAAAAATTCAGAGGCAATTTTGGTAACTCCTAAGCAGTTTGAAATTCAGGAATGTCCTGTTCCTGAGCCAAAGGATAATGAAATATTAATGAAGGTTGAATATGTTGGTATGTGCGGTTCTGATATTCACGGTTTTGAGTTCGGACCATTCATTCCACCTAAAGACCCTAACCAGAAAATCGGTCTTGGACACGAGGTTGCCGGTGAAGTTGTAAAAATCGGCTCCAAGGTTACAAGATTTAAGGTTGGCGACAAGGTTCTTATTGAACCCGGTGTTCCTGACAATACCTGCGAATACTGTCGCACAGGTCGCTACAACATCTGCCCCGGTGTTGACTTTATGGCTACACAGCCTAACTACAAGGGCGCTCTCACACAGTATATGACACATCCTGAGGAGTGGACATATCATGTACCTGAGAATATGACAACAATGGAGGCTGCCCTTGTTGAGCCGGCAGCAGTTGGTATGCACGCAGCAATCTTAGGCGGTGCACAGCTTGGCAAAAGCATTGTTATTCTCGGCGGTGGTACAATAGGTCTTATGGTACTTCAGGCTTGCAAGAGCCTTGGTGCAACAGACATCACTGTTGTTGATATTATGCAAAAGCGTCTTGACCTTGCTAAAAAGCTTGGCGCAACAAGAGTTATCAACGGCAAGGATGAGGACACAGTTGCTGTTCTTCGTTCACCTGAACTCTACGGCGACCACGGTGTTGACATTGTGTTTGAGGCTGCAGGCTCTGCATTCACAGCACAGCAGGCTGTTGAAATTGTTGCTCGTGGCGGTAAGATTATGATGGTAGGCACACACTCAAAGCCTGTACCAATCAATTTCTTAAAGATTAACCGTGAGGTTACAATTCAGACCTCATTCCGCTACTGTAATAACTTCCCACAGACAATCGAGGCTATTGCATCAGGCAAGTTCAATGTTAAGGATATGGTAACTCATATCTATGACTACAAGGATGTTCAACAGGCATTCACAGACGCTATTGACCCTGTAAAGAAAGCCGATATGGTTAAGGGTGTAGTTAAGGTAGCCGACTAATCAGGCTTAAAATTTGTTTACGAAAGGTGATTAATTATGATTTCAGATATCAGATTTTGGGAAAGAAAAGCAAGTGAAGGACATTACGCAATTCCTCACTTTAATGTATGGAATGCAGAAATGCTTATGGGCGTAATTGACGCAGCAGAGGAGCTTAGAGCTCCAATCATCATCTCCTTTGGCACAGGCTTTACAGGCAACACCTCCTTTGAGGACTACTGCTATATGATGGAGTCAATGGCTAAAAAGGCAAGTGTTCCTGTTATTCTTCACTGGGACCACGGCAGAAATATGACAATCCTCCACAATGCAGTAAACCATTGTATGAATTCAGTAATGCGTGACGCATCTGCCCTTCCTTTTGAAGAAAATGTTGCAGAAATCAAGAGATGTGTTGACTACTTCCACGCATACAATATCCCTGTTGAGGCCGAGCTTGGTCATGTTGGCAACGAAACTGTTTATGAAGAGGCACTTTCCGAATATCAGTATACAGACCCAACAAAGGCAAAGGAATTTGTAGAGAGAACAGGCTGTGACTCACTTGCAGTTGCAATCGGTAATGTTCACGGTGTTTATAGTTCAGAGCCAAAGCTTGCATTTGATGTTCTTGAGGCTGTTGCAAAAGAGGTTGATGTTCCATTGGTACTCCACGGTGCATCAGGCATAGGCGACGAAGATATTAAGAAGGCAATTTCACTTGGCATTGCAAAGATTAACATTCACACAGAGCTTTGTCAGGCTGCTATGGAAGCTACTAACGCTCACAAGGATGAGCCATACCTTGCAGTACAGCGTGAAGTAAGAAAAGCAGTTAAGGAAAGAGCAATGTACAAGATTAAGCTGTTTGGCGATGATGGTAGAGCAGATGAGTAATGAGAAAAAGCTGGATGTAATTTGCCTTGGTGCGGCGGTTGTGGATATTCCACTCCGCCCTGTATCAAGGGATATATTCGACATAGAGTCTTATCCGGTGGACAGAATAGCTATGTCGGTTGGCGGAGATGCAATGAACGAGGCTACAATCATCAGCCGTCTTGGTTTCAAGACAGGAATAATCGCCTGTATCGGCGACGACGCAGCAGGTCAGTTCATTCTTCGCTCCTGCAAAAAGGATAACATTGATGTTGAGGGTATTAAGGTTGACCCAAACATTGACACATCTATGAACATCGGACTTGTAACAGAGGACGGCGAAAGAACCTTTGTTACAAACCGCAACGGCAGCCTTTGGAAAGAAAACATTGAGCATGTTGACTTTGAAAAGATGAAACAGGCAAAAATCCTTTCCCTTGCAAGTATTTTTAACTGTCCTTTGCTTGACGGAAAAACACTTGTGGAAATCTTCAAGGTAGCCAAGGCAGAGGGTATGCTTATCACAGCAGATATGATTAAGCCTCGTCTGGGCGAAACCCTTGACGACATCAGAGAGGCTCTCAGCTATGTTGATTATTTCTTCCCTAACTTTGACGAGGCTTGTCTGATGACAGGCGAAACAGAGGAGTCAAAGGTGGCTGACAAGCTGTTTGAGTGCGGTGTTAAAAATGTTATTATGAAGATAGGCAAGCGTGGTTGTTATATACGCAACAAATCAGGTGCAATGATTGTTCCTGCCTGCAAGGGCGTTACAGCTATTGACACAATCGGTGCAGGTGACAACTTCGCCTCAGGCTTTATTGCAGCTATCTTACAGGGCAAGGATATTCGTGAGTGCGGTATCTACGCTAACTGTACAGCGGCTATTTCAGTTCAGTACAGCGGTGCAACTGCCGGTGTTCAAAACAAAGAAATGGTTGAAGAAATGCTGGAAAAATACAAAAAAGATTATATATTATAATTCTTCCATTCAGCCCTGTTGAAATACGGGGCTGAATGGAAAGGAAACACTGATTAAATCAATTGCACAGATTGTGCCGTCAGATTTTTTGGGCTAACAGGTGGAAAATATGCAAACAAGATGTGTAAAATGATTTATTCAGTGTTTCCTAAATACAGTTTTTAGGAGGATGACTTGCAATGAAAACTATGAAACTTGGCAAAACAGGAATTGACATTTCAAGAATGGGTCTTGGCACATGGTCTATCGGCGGCGGCTCCGCTTGGGGCGGCGACCACGACCTTCAGGTTGTAGTTGATACAATCCGTGAGGCTCCAAAGCTTGGTGTTAACCTTATTGATACTGCTCCGGGATACAACTTTGGCAACAGCGAAAAAATCATCGGCAAGGCTCTTGAGGAGATGAACCGCGAGGATGTTGTTATCATCACAAAGTGCGGTGTTACTTGGGATCAGGAGATGAAAGGCGACCTCTTTAACAAGGTAAACGGAATTCAGCTTTACAAAAACCTTAACAGCGCATCTGTTAAGAAGGAGATTGAAGAGTCCCTTAAGAGAATGGGCACAGACTATGTTGATGTTTATATGACACATTGGCAGTCAATTCCGGGCAGTGAATACTATGTGCCAATTCAAAAGACAATGGAAGTTCTTAACGAGTTGAAGGCACAGGGAAAAATCAGAGCTATCGGTGCTGCAAATGTTGATATTAACCAAATTCAGGAGTACCTAAAGCACGGTGACCTTGACATTGTTCAGGCTAAGTACTCAATCCTTGACCGTGGCATTGAGGACGAAATCATCCCTTGCTGTCGTGAAAACGGAGTTACAATTCAGGCTTATTCACCACTTGAAATGGGTCTTCTTTCGGGAACATTCCCAAGGGATTACAAGCCTGTTGGTGCCCAGATTCCTAAAAAGTGGTTCCAGCCTGAGAATATGCAGGCTGCTATGGATGTTATGGAGCAGTGGAAACCGCTTTGTGAGAAGTACAACTGCACCATTGCCAACCTTGCACTTGCATGGATTCTTGCACAGGGTGACTTTATCAACTTGTTAAGCGGTTCAACAACAGTTGACCAGATTGCAGAAAATGTAAAGTCTGCCGAAATTGAGCTTGATCCATCCGATGTTGCAGATATGCGTGCTATGGTAGAGGCTATTGATAAATAATTATAGTATTTTACTATTAGGGCGTATCATAGCCACAATATTGTGATATGCCCTAAAATTTTCTATTTTATATTTATTAGAATATAAAATCTACAAAAATCCTTTACTTTTCCTTGTAATTGTGATACAATATATACAAAAATAGCGGAAGGTCTTTTTATGGCAAAGAGAATTGATAAAATTAAGCAAAAGGTTGAGGCAGAGGGCGAGGTTTTCGTTTCTGACCTGAGCCGGCTGTACAATGTTACAGAGGAAACAATACGCAGAGATTTGGAAAAACTAAAGAATGACGGTGTTGTCACCCGTACATATGGCGGTGCTATGTTGAACACAACATCCCACAACGAGCGTATTCACTTTTCAAAAAGAAGGGCAATTAATCTTGAAAGCAAAAAGAAGATTGCAAAGCTTTTACTTCGTGAATACGGGGACGCAAAGACTATTATGGTGGACAACAGCACAACGGTTATTGAGGCGATGAAGCTACTAAAGGACAACCGTGAACTGACAGCCATCAGCTTTTCCGCCCAGATATTTCAGGAACTGGACGGAACAAATATGATGCTTGTTTCCACAGGGGGAACCTATGACGAAAGGACACGCTCCTTTTATGGCAGCCTTGCAAAAGAGAATGTTCGCAAGTATAGTGTGGATGTTGCCTTGCTGGGTTGTAAAGGTCTTGATATGAAAAACGGAATTTCCGACTCCTCTGAGGGAGAGGCCGACATAAAGACGGAAATGTCAAGTCGTGCATCCCGTGTAATTCTTCTTGCTGACCATACAAAATTCGACCAAACCGCATTTGTAAGTTTCTTAAATTGGGATAAGGTAGATTGTTTAATAACTGATGAAAAGCCTGACGACAGTTGGGTGGACTTTTGTAGTAAGAACGGTATTTGTCTTATATATGAGTGATTTGTCAGTTTGTATTTGATATTTATGTAATTTATTTGCTCCTGATTTTGTAAAGTCGGGAGCTTTTTAAAATTTAATATGGTTTTAATTGATGATGAACATCTGTATCACCGAAAAATACTTTTGAATTATGGTCGGGGGCAAGGAAATGTGTATTTCGGTAATTTATAATTTCGTCTGTATTTTTAGGTGGCTCTTACAATTTAACGCAAAGGAGATGTATTCATGACAATGAAAAAAGAGAAAAAGTCATCAATAGTTAAAAAAATGCTTATTGCTGTTATTGCCGGATTTGCCCTTGGATTTTTGTGTCTGGTAATCAAAAGTCAGCTGATGGGCACTTCAAACGAGGGAGTATGGAAAGTAGTTGACGCAATATTCTTCCAGGACATAACTGCTACAAAAAGCATTGAGGGCATTGGCTTGTTCTACATAGTAGGCCAGCTTTTTATGCACGGCTTGCAGATGATGATTGTTCCCCTTGTAATTTGTTCGTTAAGCCTTGCTTTGTGCAGTCTTGCAGACCCCAAAAGGCTTGGTAAAATTGCAGGTAAAACATTTGTTACCTACCTTTCTTTCTACATCATTGCAGCAGCTCTTGCAGGAGCAGGTGCATACTTTGTAAAGTCTATGGGTTGGTTTGATGTTAATTTGCCGGCGCAACAGGCTCAGGAAATTGTTACAATGGACGGTTACAACCCGCTTGTTACTATTGTCAATGCTGTGCCGTCAAATATGATTAGTGCTATGTCAACCAACACCACCATTCTTTCTGTTGTGGTAATTGCCATTGTGCTTGGTCTTTGTATGACAAAGATGGGCAAAAAGGCAGACCCTCTAAAGAATGTTATACAGAATCTAAACGACATTGTTCAGATGTTTTTGGATTTCCTTATCAACAAAATTGCACCGGTTGCAATTTTCTGTATGATTACAAGGGCTCTTGCAGTTTACGGATATGAGTATATCTCACCAACAATGGTATGGATTGCATCAACAATCGTAATTTGTCTTGTACTTGTATGTACAATCTATCCTATCGGTGTGTTCCTTACAACAGGACTTAACCCGATTACATTTCTTAAGAAAACTGCAAAAATCGGACTCTTTGCAGCGGCAACAAATTCATCAGCCGCAACACTTCCTCTTAACAAAAAGACCTGCGTCAACGAGCTTGGTTGTTCAGAAGAGGTTAGCAGCTTTGTTCTTCCAACAGGTATGACAATCAATATGAACGGTACAACTGCAATGCATATGATTGCTATTACCTTTATCGGAACAGCTGCCGGAATTGACATTACACCAATGACCTTGGTTCTGACAGCATTTCTGTCTATTTGTACTGCAGTTGGCACACCTGCTATCCCTGTTGCAGGAACGACAATGGTTTATGTTGTTATGATGGGCTTAGGCTTTAGCTCAGAGCTTTGTATGATAGGCTACTCCTTAGTTTTGGCTATGAATTACCTGCCCGGTATGGCTGTTATCACCCTTAATGTTATCGGTGACGCCGCCACAAATGTAATCGTAAGCCACAAGGAAGGCGCTCTTAACAAAGAAATATACAATAAAAAATAAATATGTCCCAAGACCCCCGGGATAAGAGGAACAGCTTCCGTGTAATTCATTTGTATTATACGGGAGCTGTCTTTCAATATTGATAGTTCGGTATGAAAAAATCCTAATAAAAGCATTTCTATTGAAAATTAATCCGTTGAACCGAAAAGATACAGAGGCTTTGAAATTTCTGTAAACGCAGTACACAACAATCGTCAGACAAAAACAGAGAACTTTCGGGCTCTCTGTTTTTTTAATAAAACTAAAAATCTTGAAGGTATTAAAAGGAAAGTTTAGAGAAATAATATAAATGATAATGTAAATTTGAAATACAGTTTATTATTTTTGATGAATTGAATAAGAATAAAAAAACCGACCCCCTAAGTAGATTTTAGGGGGTCGTATCATTGTTAATGGGAAGATTCAACGCTAACTACTTTTCACAAGGGAAAGAGCTAATTGAACCGTTAACATATTTTTGTATATATGTTGCGTCTTTGATGTTGATTTCGCCGTCGTCAAAAACATTTGCAGCATATTTTTGTAAATCAGTAAGGGTGCTGTCTTTTACCACATACTTTTGAACAAGTGTGGCGTCCTTAACAGTCACCTGTCCGTCAAGGTCAACATCTCCGTAAAGGGGAGCGTCCTCAACCTTAACATTAATTGTGGCGTTTTTGCCTCCTGCGGTAATGGTAATTTGGGTTGTACCTTCTTTTACGCCTGTTACAACACCGTGTTCATCCACAGTTGCAATTTCTTCGTCCTTTGATGTGTACTTAACATCTGCATAGGCTGACGCAGTTTCAGGCATAATCACTTCGCTTATAGCATTGGACTTACCGGTAAATACAAATACATCCTCTGCCGATACGCTTTTTACCTCATCGGGAACAGGCATCAGGGTAACTCCGGGACTGAATGTACCCATATCGGTAAACTTATCGTCTGCACCGATTTCTGTCCAGCTGTGGTCATCCTTTGGAACAAGGATAAACTTAAGATGGGCGGCGTTCTGGTTGTAATTTGTAAATACGCTTGAAGGCAATTCATCTGACAGGAAGGTTACAGTTTTTGTTTCCCCAACCTGTAAATCAGGGAGAACCTCCTCGCCATAGGCAGTGTAAACAGGGCTGTTATCGGTTATTGACTCATCAAAGGATTTTGCCTCAGCATACTTATCGTGGTTGATGAATTTTACATAATCTCCACCTGCGTATGGCAAGTTTCCGTCATTTACAAGTTCAACTGAAACTGCATACTGTGAATTGCCGTTTTCGTCTGTTACATACTTAACCGGTGTTATTGTTCCTGCTGTAATGATTACCTTTGATGCTTTTTCAAATTTGAATTTCTGTGATGTTTGAAGGACTTTATCATCCTGTGTAATTGTACAGCACATTGAAATTGTACTTGGGTCTGTACACTCAGGAATCTGATAGGAGGTTTTAAACTCCTGTTCATCATCTGCAAGCCAGGTGTCAACTGTGTAGGTCTGATACAGTTCATCATTCACATAGAGGTTAAAGTTCACATCTCTGCCTGTATCCACACCGGTGTTTTTAGCAAGAACAGAAACATCAACTGTTTCTCCGGCATTAGGACAGTCGTCGGAGAATGAAATTGCAGTGTTTTCCTCGCCGGTTGGGAATTCGTAGCTTGGTGAGGTATCGTAAACACCTACCACAAGCTGATTATTCACAGCCTCAACCTTATCGTTGTCGCTGTCAGGAACCTTTGTAAATTTAAGGTCATAGGCATTGTATGAAGCCAAAATATTACCGTTGTCAAGGACTACAGCTTCAACATTTTCCTTAAACTTTCCGCTGTCTGTTCCGTTTACACCGCCTTGGGTAAGGTAGGTTTTTGCACCCCAAAGACCGTTGATAACATTTACAGGGGTGTCCAGCTCTGTCATAACAGGATTTCCGTCACTGTCATAGGTTGCATTACCGCTTTCGTCAAAAACTGGTCTTTCTGTGTAGGTATCAACTCCATCAACAGTAAGCTCTCGTACACAAATTTGTGCTTCTGTTCCTTCGTTCTGAACCCACAGAGCATAAATTTTGCCTGTGTTTTCATTGTACCTTACTAATAAATCATCGCCAACTGAATTGTCGTCTTCGTCAAAATCAGTAATTGACAAAGGCGACATTGCATCGCTCTTGATTCTCTTTTGTCCTTTGGAGTCTGTATAAACCTGCTGGGATATAAGGTTGTCAATGTTCTGATATCCGCAAACACCGTCTGACTTAAAGAAAAGAAGTGTATTTTCAGTATTGTCTTTATCAATTTTTGCAAACTGTGGAGCAGAAACAGAGTGATTTTCGTCAGAAATCAAAATTGAATCTCCTTGTGTTACCTTATCTCCGTCATAGGTAAGGGTATCAATATACATCTTATTCTTTGTTTGTGTATCTTCATCTGTAGCACTGCTCATAATAACATTTGCATCACTTCCTATGTCAACTCCCTTGCCGGATAAGGAAGTATCATCTTCAGAAACATAGGTTATCATTATATCGTTTCCGTAAGGAACAGCGTCCCAGGAAGCAATGCTCTTTTCGTTCATTTTAATCTCGTCCGGAGTACTCCAAACAATATCGCTGTTGTTTATGTTGCATGCTGACACATTGAGAATTTCAGGGATTTCATATACATCATTTAAGGATGTGTTATCTGTAACCTGACTGAAATCTACTGTTTTGTAGAAAATTTCGGCTGTACCGGTCTTTTTGTTGCAAACAGCATAAGGAGAGCAGATTACATTGTCGTCGCCATCCAAGATTTCGTTGTAGTCGTGGAATTTTCCTGTTTCCTTGTTATAGAAAACACTCTTAATCTTTGTGGTCATCAGAACCTCTTCGTATTCTCCCCTTGAACAATCTGTGATGTCTATGTTTTGCCAAACAAGGAGAATATCCTTGCCACAGTCACAGAAGGTATAGTCGTAGTCACATGTAAGACTTTTGGAATCCTCCGTTGCCAATTCTAACGATTCGGTGTCTGATGCGGTATCCTTTTTAATTGCGCTAAGCAAATCGGCAGGCTCACTTACGGTGTCATTGTTGAAGTCGTAAATCATATACTTCATCTTTGCCACCGTTTCACCCTCAGCCTGAATAGGGGAGGCAACAAAGTACACACCGTCGGAAATTTCTGCAATACCCGGATATGTTGTGTCCTCTGACGGAACAGACATTTCCTTGCTTTTCAGAGCCCTTGAGGCTAAATTGTCGTTTGCAGCGGAAATGCTCTCTGTGCTAAGCTCCAAATCCTTGAGCTTTGTTTTTTCTAGCATATCACTGCTTCCAAGAGCGTTTAGTGCAAGTTTTTCAACCTGCTGAGTTGTATTATTCCTTGTGTCGTACAGTTCAAACTCGGTTCCTACTATTGACCTGGAAACGGAGAACACAGCAAGGTCAATATTTACACTTAAATCCAAGCCTAAGGTACCTCTGGCCTCCCTAAATACTCCGGTTACAGTATTGTTAAAGTCAATAGAACCTTGTACATTTACGCCCATAAGTCCGTCAACTCCTACGCCAACTCCCATACCGATATTTAGGTCAAAGTTGGTGACACCCCAGGATTTATATTTGTTAGGGTCGGCAAGCTCATCGCTGTACAAATAATCCGCTTTTCCGTCACCTGTGTATGGCTTATCGGGGAATGCACCGTACTTTCCTGTAACTGTTCCGGAGATGTTAAAGAATACATAACAGGGTATGCAATATATGAAGAACGGTTTGCTTGCCCTGAAGGATACACTTCCTGAAATGACGGCAAAGGAGTCTAGAAAACACATTTCATCGCTTTCATCATAGTAAAAGTCCAGCTGCATTGTGAACATAGCAGTAAAGGTAACGCTTGTAGAGGTTTTTAAATCCATACCGTCTTTAAGGTTCTGAAATTGTTGCTTATCCTTTCGACCTTCCCAAAGTTTAGAGAATGCGTCGAGTTTCTTCTGCAAATTATCAACCTGATCGGAAAGAGATGTGCTTTCCCACTCTTTACCCTTAGTATCCTTGGATTTTTCAAACTGAATACCTAGGGTTATGTTGTAAATGTCGTTTCCGTCATACTGCTGTTCTGTTTTGCCCACCTTAATAATAGGTGAAAAGCCTTTAACAGAAAAGCTTGGACTGATTGAACCAACAAGGGGTGCTTCGGCTGCAACCGTTGGATTTGGCAGAGAAGATGTGCTTTTTGTTGCCTCGCTTTCTGCACCAAGGTCAGGAGCATAAATTGTATTATCCTCTATATAGGACGGTGTAAATGTAAGCCCTGTTTCAAATCTTCCGTAGGATTTCTGGATTTTTTTATCTCCGTCAACATTGTAGAATTCCACAAATATTTTATCTTGGGATTTTACAGACTCACACAAAGGCTTTTTTAATGTAACTGTTGAAGAATCTGCATCAATATATTCATTAAAGGTTTCCACATCAAGACCATCTCTTTCAACCACAAAAGTAACCATATTTACAGGCTTATCTGTGCTTTCGCTACTGCGGTCAAAATCAACCTTTATGGAATAAACAGTCTTGTCATAAAGTGTAACTGATGAAGAATAGGTAATACCTGTTGAATCTGTTACAGTAACTCCCGTGGGTGTTATTCCGTATGTCTGATACGGCAGTCTTATGTCCAGATTTAGGGAAGTTTTGTCCTGGCTTAAGCAATCCTCAATCTTAATATCGGTGATGTAGTAGTGCCCGTTATATAGGGTAAGTGAACGGTGTACCTCGTCTTGTGATACATCAATTTTTGCATTGGCGTTAATGCCAGTGTCGTCGGTATTCAGATTTTTCAGGATAAAATTACCGGCTATGTCTGAGTTTGTAAAACAGCTTTCAAGCATAATAGTACTGTTCTTTGCCGGAACATAATCTTCATCCTTTTGGGTTATCTCGTCACTACCAGGGCATATTATACTACCGTTTTTCGCAAGCACCTTACCTGTAACGCTTACAGACGCTCTTTCTATACCTTCGGTTTTCTCAAAGGTAAGTGTTACATAGTTATCCTCTGCTTCATATGCATACTGTACAGCATAGAAGAAGTTTGTACCGTAGTAGGTTTTCACCTTTGAGGTTGTGCTGTCTGTGTACTGCCACTTTGCTCTGTAGCCTGTTCTTGGAGAAGCGGTGAATGTAATAATATCTCCCACATAACTTTTTGAAAAATCCACCTTATTTGAGCCATTGTAGTATCCTGTTACCGTAGATTCTCCTGTGTATTTATCTTTCGTTTCAAAGGAGGTGTCTTTTCCTGTGTACTGCTGACCGGCACCAGGGTTTTTGACAATAAGCTTTGTGAAACCGCTTCTTTCAAAGATAGGTCTTATGCGTACATGACCCTTGTCTATTCTTACTGAGCATTTGTTGTTTGTTGCGTTAATAATCTGTGGGGTTGTGCTTGAAAGCATATCCTCGTTATCATTTTGTCTCACAACAAATGATGGTATCCACTTTTCTGTACAGCTTGGGTCTGGGGTGTATGTAAAGGATATATCATCACCCTCAAGGGCATTGTACTTATCGCTCTGATTTTCCCTTTTTGTACTGTTCCATTTAAGTGTTCCTATTGTTTTTTCATTGTATGTAACAACACCTGAGGTCTTGTCGCTGTTTTCCTTAAAAGAAAGACCTGTATTGTCGTCATCTGCACCATAGTTTTCGTAGCTTTGAATTTGAACATCGGAATCAACAGTCTGGAAAACCGGCTGTACATTAATTGTATTATTTCCAATGTATTTCATATTTTCTCTTATCAGCTTTGCCGAAAGAGTAAACTGTTCTCCGTCACAGCTTATTATTGAAGAATAACCGCCGTCCTTGTAAAGGCGGTATCCCACAATTCTAAGCTTACCCTTAAAGGTACTGTCCAAAGTATAGGAAAAACTTGTACTTTCGCCTCTGTACATATCAACACTGGTCACCTTGGCTTTGCTTGTCAGTGAGTTAAAGGCAAGGTCTGAGTATGCTTCGCTTTTCACACTCTGCAGTTTTCCATCTCTGTACATCATAACACTGTTGTTATTATCTTTAATATTCACAGTATATTTTTTCAGCAAAAGATATGTGTTATTCTCAAAGGATGTTCCGTTATAGCCCTCATTAAAGAATTCAACACCGCAACTACCTGCAAATGCACCCTTTTGTACTATATAGAACAAGAATCGTTCTCCTAAAATATCATCCGGCAAATTAATCTCTTTGTACAGCTTAGATGAGCTTATATTGGTGAGATTCCAACTGACACCATTACTTGCAGAAAGGTTATTCATCCACTTGCAACTGCTGTCGCCGTTATCAAGGGGGTCACAGTCATGTACATAAACAGCGGCATAGTCCCAGGCAGTTGAGCCACCGCTGTTGTTATATCCTATGTGGATTTTATCAACACCTGTTAACTCTACTTTATTAGGAGTTCTTGCTGATATGGCATAGTTCCACCAGTTCCAAGCTCCTCCGTTGTATCCGATTTTCATATGATTGTTGCTTAAATATTTAAAGGTCTGGTCTGATGAATCTGCCTTGTGACCTATTAACTGAGATTTTACAAGCTTTGACAAATCCACAAGTTCAACATTTCGGATATTATCAATCTTGTATGTGCCATATCCTGTGTTTGTTTTGCTGTATCCTGTTTCATTATTTAGAACACTTGCACCGGAGGATATAAGCACCTTCCCACTGTTGTCCTTAACCTTAGCACCGGAAACATCCTCAAGCACTACATTAAAGTATGTTTCATTCTTTGCATCGGTAAGGGGAACAGGCAGTTTTATCTCCGTCATACCCGGCAGAAATGTAAGGTTTTTGCAAACTGCTTTATAATTTTCAACACCGTTTGCAGAGCCCTCTTTGGTCTTTACGGTAAAGTTTACTGTTTTGCCAAGGTTACCTGTACGGTTAATCTTAACATAGACTTCTCCTGCCTTTGGATTAACCTTTGCGTCCTTAACAGAAACATAGGATTCAGGCTTTTCCCTTTCTTCCTTAATTGTGAACATAGATGTGGTTACTTCACCAACCTCACAATTTTTGGGATTGCTTACCGATAGGTAGAACTGAAGGTCGTCACGCACATACTTACTTTTAAGTGTTTCTATGTAAATTGTTCTGACGCTTTCTCCCTCCTCAAAGGTGAGATTAAAGGAGGATGAAGTGGGCATTACCTCGTTGTTGACGGTGTCGTTATACTCGCTGATTGCCTTTCGCATCTCACTTTCTTCTTCACTGTCCTCGTCTGACTGATACTCTGTTTTGGTTTCTCCCTCAACAGGGATAAAGCTATAATTTTGTATAGCATAATAAGGGTTTGCCTTACCCTTTACAGGGTCTGCATTTATTTCGTTAGTGGTATAGATATTGTAATCTGTACCATATTCGGCTGTAAGGTCAATTGTACTCACCTTAACAGTCGCCTTACCCTTTGTTCCTCCCTGTCTGAACACATCAAAGGAGTAAAATTCCTTCATTTTCAGTTCAGAACTTCTTAACGGGAACATTATTGCACCGTTGGGGTACAAGGTTTTGGTTGCCTCATCTTTTTTCAGATACATTTGCCTTAGCTGTGCTGTGTCAGCAACACCGGTTGATCTTCTCTGTGTTGTGGCAGTTCCCACAGGCATTGAGCAAGTAATCATTAAAACACAAAGCAGTGATATTAATGATACCTTTACACTGTTTCTGACCATTTTCATTTCTTTCACCTTCTTAAAATAATTTATATAATATTTGCATTGAATATATGTAATTTCGATGCAAAATTATAATATGTTTTACAATTAAAATATATCATAATAAAATTATATCATATGTTGAGAAAATTGTCTATGGGGAAAATGTCACTCTATTAAAAAAAGCGATAACTGACACGCATATGACAGGAAAACATTATTATAAGGAAAACCGAGCCTAAAAAGTACAGGCTCGGTTTTTGCTTTTGTAAAGGTGGATAAAATACTTGTTATGGTGTATAATTAAGGAAGCAATATTTATTTCGGGGAAAGCTATGACTAAAACTTTTTTAATTGATACCGGATTTTTAGACGATTACTCTGCCTTTCAACGGTTTTACATTCAGACCTCACCATACAGGCAGAAAAAGACTGACTCATTTCGTTTTAGAAAAGATAAAAATTTATGCCTTGGTGCAGGTGTGTTGCTGGACTACGCACTAAAGGAATTTGGTTTATCAGAAAAGGAAATGACCTATTCTTTGGAAAAATCGGGCAAACCCAACTTTGTAAATCACAGCCATATACACTTTAACATTTCTCACTCACACAAATGCGTCATAGTATCTGTAAGTGACAAAGCTGTGGGGTGCGACATTGAGCTTGTGACTGAGCAGAACCTTGATATAGCAGAGAGATTCTTTCACAAAAACGAGTATATGTACCTGAAAAGCCTTAACAGCCCGAAAGAACAAACCTCTGCTTTTTTCAGGCTATGGACTTTAAAGGAAAGCTATGTCAAGGCTTTGGGAACGGGTATGACAAAGCCCCTTGACGAGTTTGCTGTAGAAATCGGAGAAAAAATCACCGTAATGGACAGCCAATGTGAAAATCCACACTTTTTCAAAGAATACCCCTTTGGTGAATATATGATTGCCTGTTGCAGTGAGCAGGACAGCTTTCGGAATGAATTAAGAATAATAACCTCAAAGGATTTAAAATAAAAATCCCCCTTTTGACAGGGGGATTAGTTTTTTGCCTGATGAAATTTTTTGTTTACTGTGTTTACCTATATTAATCCTCTTTCTTTTTCCTCAGACACAGGAACAGGATTAAGGAAAGCACAGACGCACTTGCAAACACCACTGTTGGGGCAAAGCTGTTGTCACCTGTTGGGATAGAGTCGTTACCCTTGTTTTCTTTTGATGGGTTTGAGGGGTTAGTTGGATTTGTCGGGTCTGTTGGGTCTGTCGGTGTAGTTGGATTAGTTGGTTTTGTGGGGTCTGTGTTTTGGTTTTCGTCAGTCAACAGCTTTACCTTCATATATCTTTCTGTTTCAACAGTTTTTTGTCCGCCGTTAAAGTCGGTAACAGGCACCTGCCTTACACCTGCCTCAAGGACTTCATATTTCAGTCCTTTGTCAAGGAGAATTTCATATTCCTGTGGGTTTACGGAAATTTTCTTGATGTAACCGCCCTTTATTGCTGACGCAGGGGCATATATTTCCAGCATAGTGTGGTAACTGCCCTCGCCAAAAGTCACTGATGCCGAATGTGCTATTGATGTGCTTACTACACTCTTTGTTGTGTAGCGGTTGCCAACAGAATTTTTCATATCCTTTACAGAGGAGGTTTTGCCTGTCATCAATGAAACATCATCAGTACCGCTAAACAGTACAAGGTCTTTGTCATTCTTGAATTTACCCAGCTCGGTGGCAAGGTTGTCTGCAATAATCTTGTATTGACCGTAGTCCTCGCCATAGGCTTGTTTGGTCATTTCAAACATATATCCGCTGCCCTCTTGAACACCTACAATAGGGATAAATTCATTACTTGTGTAACACTTGATGTTTGGGTTGTCAAGCTGGGAAAATGAAGTTCCTGCGTTCAGCTTGTAGTATTCTTTTTCCCAGTTTTCGTAATTCTTTACATTAAGCTCGGTGAATTTGCTGTAAAACTTTAACTTTCCGGTTGGGTTGCTTTTGCCGTTTAGAACCTTAACCTTGCATTTTAGGTAAATTGTACCTGCACTTGCAATTACCACAGTTTCGCCCTTTGAAACACCTGTGATTTTTCCCTTTTGGTCAACGGTGGCAATGCTTTCGTCACTTGAAGAATACTCTATATCGCCATCAACAGCACCCTTTATGTTAAATGTGTAGGTACTGCCTGAATTCAGAGAAATGCTCTTTTCGCCTAAGTCGGGCTTTTCTGTGAAGAAAGCAACATCGTTTTCGGTGGCGTATTCTTCTGCATAAGAATTATCATTACCTAAAATCATAAAATCAGCTATTCTGTCGTAGCTGTCGGAGGAATAATTCTTCATAAATCCCAAAGCATTTTTTCCGATACTTGATACGCTGTTTGGCACTGTAACACAATTCACAATGTTGTTCATAGCCATAGCATAGTCGTCCACCTTTTCGGTTCCGTCAGGTATTGTGTAGGCTGTGTCACCCTTGAGAGGAGGGTAGGCAACAAGCTCCTTTTTGTCCTTTGTAAAAAGCACTCCGGCTTCAACAGTCAAATTTTCGTTCAGGCTGTTTACGGAAAAGCTTTTTATCCCTGTGTTGTAAAATGCTGTTGAGGAAACCTCCTTAACGCTTGCAGGCAGTTCCAGATTTTCTATGGAGTAACATTCAGAAAATGCAAAGGCGTCAATTTTGGTTATACCCTCACCAAGGGTTAAAGTAGTAAGCCCACCGCAACTGTTAAAAGTACTTCTTGAAATTTCCTTAACAGAGCCTGAAACAGTTAAGTCCGTTATACATCCGCAGTTGGAAAATGCACCTTCTCCAACAGATGTAACTGTGTCTGGAATTTCAATTTTTTCAAGAGCGCCGGCATCTTCAAAGGCATAGTCACCGATTTTTTCGACACTTTTGGGAAAATTAACTGACTTTAAAGCGTAGCAGTTATTAAATGCGTAGGGTGCAACGGTTGTAACTGTGTCCGGTATTGTGAAAATTTCTGCATCGTCCTTCATACCGGGGTGGCAAATAATTTCAGTCATATCCTTGCTGTAAACAACTCCGTCAACCGTTGTGTATTTCTCGTTATTTACATTTATCCTTTGGAGATTTGAAGTTGCAAAGGCACCGTACTCAATTTTTTCCACACTTGACGGAATATTCAGTTCGCTAAGATTGCAACCATAAAATGTATATTTTGCAATACTCTTTAGGTTGTCCGTCAGGTTAAGGGTTTTGAGTTTATTGCAGTAGGTAAAAGCCTGTTCCCCCAAGACTTCTGCATTTGTGGAGATAGACTCCAAAACACTGCATCCGTAAAAGGCGCTTTTCTTTATCTCTGTTACTGTGTCGGGAATTGTTACAGAGGCAAGTGAAGAACACTCCTTAAAGGCTTTTCTTCCGATAGAGGTTACACCCTGTGGAATTACAATTTCCTTTAGAGATGAGCAATTTAAAAACATTTGGTTGCTGATTTCTGTAAGGGATGAACCAATGGTTGCACTTTGGAGCTTGTTGCAGTTGCCAAAGGCAAATTCCCCAACAGAAGTAACGCTGTCACCAAGGGAAATGCTTTGCAAGGAAATGCAGTCATAAAATGCACCGTCACCAAGAGTTTTAAGGCTATTGGGAAGTGTTGCGGTTTTCAGCCTTGAACAGCTGAAGAATGCACCCTTGCCGATATTGGTTACGGAGTCGGGAACAGTAACCTGTGTAAGACCGGTACAGCAGTCAAAGGCGTAGTCGCCGATAGAGGTGAGTGTAGAGGGGAGCTTTACACTCTTTAACTCTGCGTGACCGTTAAACAGGCTTTCTCCAAGGGAAGAAACTGTGTATTCACCAATAGCTTTTGGAATTTCAACACTTGAATCCTTACCGTTATAGCCTGTGATTTGTGCAGAATTGTCACCTAACACCTGAAATACAAATTTTCCGTATGTATTCTTTGTTGCAGAATATGTTGACACCAAAGAAAACATAGAACAGAACATCAGTAAAACCGCAAGAACAAGTGACAAACACCTTGTTTTTTTCATCTGTCATTACCTCCTAAATCAAAAAAATCAAAAAGTATAGCGGTGTACCTAACAAAATATCGAATACATACTTATTATATAACACTAAATGCACCAAAAGTGCAACAAAAATTATTAAATTTATAAAGATTTTATAAAATAATTAATTTTAAGATACAAAAATGTTTTACTTGCAGGGTGAATTTATTTTTTAAAAATTGATTAAACTATGGTGTATCTTCCAAAATAGGAGAGAGTTGATTGTTGGAGATATTAAAATTAAAAAAATTAAAAAATATGAAAATTAAAGAAAAAGGGAGTATTCGTGAGCTAATTTGCTCTAAATCAATATGAATGACCGAGTTTAACTTTATTTGACTTTGACTTTCTCTGACTTTGAGCTTACAATATAGACAATGAAAGTCAAGAAAAGTCAAAAAGGTGTTTTTGATGAAACAAGATTTTCATAGAGGAGGCATAATATGAGAATGAGTGATTTAGTTGCCCAGACGATTTTGGAGATGCTGGACAGTCAGAACGGCAACGCAGAGATACAGAGGAATGAACTTGCAACCACACTTGGATGTGTTCCAAGCCAGATAAATTATGTTATTACAAGTCGCTTTACACCTGAACAGGGTTATGTTGTTGAGTCACGGCGAGGAGGCGGTGGTTACATTCGCATAACAAGGATAAAGACAGACGACAAAACAATGGTTATGCATGTTGTAAATTCCATAGGCGACAGCCTTGACAAGATGACAGCGGAGGTTATGCTGAAAAATCTGTACAGGGAGCAAATTCTCGACAGAAAAACAGCAAATGTAATGGCGGTTGCTTTGTCAGACCGAGCGCTTAGGAATGCTCCCCAAAGCATCAGAGATAATTTGAGGGCAGATATTTTTAAGAATATGCTTATTTCAACACTTAGTTAGAAAAAATATTTATTAGTCAGGAGGATTTTATTATGAAATGTCAAAAATGTGGTAAAGATAATGCAAACACTCATGTAAAAACTATTATAAACGGCGACTACAAGGAATACACCCTGTGTCCCGAATGTGCAAAGGAGATGGGCTACAACAACTTTTTCACCGATATGGAAAGTGAGTTCACAAATCTTTTAGGCTCATTCTTCGGCAACACATTACCTGCAAGGAGCCAGTCAACCCACTGCAAAACCTGTGGCAGTACCTATTATGATATTGCCGACAGCGGTAAGGTTGGATGTGCCGACTGCTACACAACCTTCTACGATATGCTTTTGCCGTCAATCAGACGAATTCACGGCAACACCACCCACTGTGGCAAAAAGTCAGTTGCAGGAATTGAATACACAGAAATTCCCGACAAGGAGCCAAGCAAAATTGAAAGGCTTAAAAAACAGCTTGAAGATGCAATCAAGGTGCAGAACTTTGAAGAGGCAGCCAAGCTGAGAGATGAAATCAAGGGTTTGGAGGAGAACAATGGATAATAATGTGGTAATTTCAACAAGAGTCAGACTTGCAAGGAATTTAAAGGATTATCCATTCCCCTGCAAGCTTGACCTAAAGGGAATGGTTGAGGTTGACAGCAAGGTAAGGGACGCCCTTGTCAGCGGAAATTCAGCCATAGCAAAGGACTTTCAGTATATCGACTTTGACAATATGTCCGACACAATGAAGGTGTCGCTGGTGGAAAAGCACCTTGTCAGCCCCGAATTTATCAGCAACACAAAGGGCAGAGCGCTACTTCTCCTCAATGACGGCACTGTGGGAATAATGCTTAACGAGGAGGACCACATAAGGCTTCAGGTGATTAAGGAGGGCTTTTGCCTTGACGAGGCATACGACCTTGCCGACAAGATTGACACCCTCCTTGACGAAAGGCTGAACTTTGCATTTGACGAAAAGCTGGGATACTTAACCCAATGCCCCACAAATTTGGGAACAGGTATGAGGGCGTCTGTAATGCTCCACCTGCCTGCACTGAAAAAGTCAGGTGCAATGAATATGCTTGCAGGCAATCTTAATAAGTTAGGACTTACAATCCGTGGAACATACGGAGAGGGAAGCTCATCGGAGGGTGCAATATACCAGCTTTCCAATCAAGTCAGCTTGGGCATTTCCGAAAAATCGGCTATTGAAAACCTTAAGAATGTTACAGAACAACTTGTGAATCAGGAGGTAAAGCAGAGGGAAACCCTGATAAAGTCAATAGAAACAAAGGATACGGTAATGCGTTCCTTAGGCATATTGAAATCCGCTTACCTTATGAGCCACAAGGAGGCTGTAAACCTGCTTTCTAATGTTCGCTTTGGCATATGTGCAGGTATGATTGACAATATTAAAATAGAGGACATTAATTCATTAATTACAGAGGTTCAGCCTGCAACCCTGATGACGCAGGAGGGCGAACAGCTCACACCAAAGGACAGGGATATTTGCAGAGCGGAATACATCAGAAAAAAACTTAATTAACGATAAGGATACCATTCCTTATCAAAACTGAAAGGGAAGGTGTTATTTATGTATAATTTCAACGGATTTACACAAAAGGCAAACAATGTGCTTAACAATGCTATCTCAATTTCTTCCCATATGGGGCACACCTATGTTGGCACAGAGCATTTGCTCCTTGCACTTACAGAGGAAAATGACGGTATAGCCGGTACAGTACTGGCACAGGCAGGAGTAACCTCAAGCGAGTTGAGAAAGCTGATTGAAAATACAATGGGAACAGGCTCACCAAGTGTGGTGACTGTTGATGACTTCACCCCAAGAACAAAAAGAGTAATGCAAAAGGCTTTGCTCATAGCCAACAGAATAGGTCATAACTTTGTTGGTACAGAGCATCTGTTGCTTGCAATTTTGTCCGATAACGACAGTTATTCCGTAAGATTTCTAAAGGAAATGGGAGCGTCACAGGACAGTTTAATTCAAGCCTTAAGTGACGCTATGAATGTGGAGATTAACGGCGGATACAAGGAGTCTATGGGCGGAAATACCCACAGCACAGGTAACTCTAACAGCAAAACAAAAAACCTTGACACCTATGGACGAGATTTAACAGCCTCGGCTAAAGCCGGTGAGATTGACCCGGTTATCGGCAGAGAGGACGAAATTCAAAGAGTAGTGCAAATTCTCTGTCGCCGTACAAAGAACAATCCTGTTCTTATCGGTGAGCCGGGTGTTGGTAAAACCGCAGTTGCAGAGGGACTTGCATTAAAGATTTCAAGCGGTGAAGTGCCTGAACTCTTAAAGGATAAAAGGGTTGTTGCACTTGACCTTAACTCAATGGTTGCCGGTGCAAAATACCGTGGTGACTTTGAGGAGAGAATTAAGGGTGTTGTTGAAGAAATCAAAAACAGCAACGATGTAATCCTGTTTATTGACGAGCTACACACAATCATCGGTGCCGGTTCTGCCGAAGGCTCAACAGACGCCGCAAATATCCTGAAGCCGTCCTTGGCAAGGGGAGATTTTCAGGTGCTTGGTGCTACCACAATTAACGAGTACAAAAAGTATATTGAAAAGGACGCAGCACTTGAAAGGCGTTTTCAGCCTGTTATGGTTGGTGAGCCGTCAGAGGAAGAGGCAGTTCAGATTTTAAAAGGACTTCGTGACAGATATGAGGCTCACCACAAGGTAAAGATTACAGACGAAGCAATAGAGTCTGCTGTAAAGCTTTCTTCAAGATATATTGCCGACCGTTACCTCCCTGACAAGGCTATTGACCTGATTGACGAGTCAGCATCAAGGGTAAGACTGCAAAGTATGACAATGCCCAACGATGTTAAGAGTATAGAGGACAAAATCAAAGAGCTTGACAAGGAAAAGGAGTCGGCAGTTGCTTCCCAAGACTTTGAACGAGCCGCAAAGCTGAGAGATGAACAAAAGTCATTGGAGGAAAAGCTGTCAACAGAAAAAGAAAAGTGGCAGGACAACACAAAGCAGGGCGGAGAGGTTACCGCTGAGGATATAGCCAAAATCGTTTCCGACTGGACAGGAGTACCTGTTGTACAGCTTACACAGGAGGAATCCCAAAGACTTCTCAATATGGAGGAAATTCTCCACAAAAGAGTAATCGGTCAGGACGAGGCTGTTAAAGCAATCAGCAAGGCTATCCGCCGTGGCAGAGTTGGTCTAAAGGATCCAAAACGACCGGTTGGTTCATTCATATTCCTTGGCCCTACCGGTGTAGGTAAAACAGAGCTTTGCAAATCCTTGGCAGAGGTTATGTTTGGTGACGAAAACGCAATGCTCCGCCTTGATATGTCGGAGTATATGGAAAAGCACACCGTCAGCAAGCTTATCGGTTCACCTCCGGGATATGTTGGATATGAGGAGGGCGGATACCTGACGGATAAGGTAAGAAGAAAACCGTATTCAGTTGTCCTCTTTGACGAAATCGAAAAGGCACACCCTGATGTATTCAACATTCTCCTGCAAATCCTTGAGGACGGCAGACTTACCGACAGTCAGGGCAGAACGGTTGACTTTAAGAACACCGTAATCATTATGACAAGTAATGTGGGCGCAAGGCTGATTACCGACAAGCAGAACAATTCCTTGGGATTTTCTACCGAGGAAGAAAAGGAAAAATCCTTTGAAAAGATTAAGGATGATGTTATGGGCGAGCTTAAAAAGATGTTCCGTCCTGAATTCCTCAACAGAGTTGACGACATAATCGTGTTCAACAAGCTGACCCAAGAGGATATTGAAAAGATTGCATACAATATGCTTGACAATCTAAGGAACAGGCTTTTGGGACTTGACATTGAAATTTCCTTTACAGATGAGGCTGTTAAGGCTATTGCAAAAGAGGGCTATGACGAGGACTACGGCGCAAGACCCTTACGCAGAGCCATTCGCAGTAAGATAGAGGATGTTCTGTCCGAAGAAATTCTGGAGGGTAAAATAAGTAAGGATAAAGCAATCACCTGCGACTACAAGGACAACAGCTTTACCTTCCTATAATTTTGGAGTCTTCTTAATAGAAGTTTATATAGATAAAGAAAGCGGAGTTTTAGTGACTCCGCTTTTTTGCAATAATTTGAAATAATTTAAACAAAATATAATCAAACCCTAATAAAAGATAGTGACAAATGATAAAAAATAGTGTACAATATATACAATGAAATTTGCCTGTAAAGTAAGGAGTGATAAAAATGGCAAATAGATTTGTATTAAACGAAACAAGCTACCACGGAAAGGGTGCGATAAAGGAAATTGCAACAGAGGTAAAGGCAAGAGGATTTAAAAAGTGCTTTGTCTGCTCTGACCCTGACCTTATCAAGTTTGGTGTTAGAAAAAAGGTGACCGATATTCTTGAGGAAAGCGCCATTGACTATGAGCTTTACTCAGAAATCAAGGCTAATCCAACTGTTGAAAATGTTAAAACAGGTGTTGAGGCTTTCAAGTCGTCTTCTGCTGATTGCATTGTCGCCATTGGCGGTGGTTCATCAATGGACACAGCAAAGGCAATCGGTATAATCATTGAAAACCCTGAATTCGGTGATGTTGTTTCCCTTGAGGGCGTTGCCCCAACAAAGAACAAATGTGTACCGATTATTGCAGTTCCCACAACAGCAGGTACAGCCGCCGAGGTTACAATTAACTATGTTATCACCGATACGGAGAAGAACAGAAAAATGGTTTGCGTGGATGTTCACGACATTCCTGTTGTTGCAGTTGTTGACCCCGATATGATGAGCTCAATGCCAAAGGGACTTACAGCCGCAACAGGCATGGACGCCCTGACGCACGCTATTGAGGGTTACATCACCCTGGGTGCTTGGGAAATGAGTGATATGTTCCACCTAAAGGCTATTGAAATCATCTCCAAAAGCCTTCGTGGAGCTGTGGAAAACACACCTGAGGGTCGTGAGGGAATGGCTCTTGGTCAGTACATAGCCGGTATGGGATTTTCCAATGTAGGACTTGGCATTGTTCACTCAATGGCTCATCCTTTGGGAGCAGTTTACGACACACCACACGGTGTTGCAAACGCAATTATTCTGCCAACAGTTATGGAGTACAATGCCCCTGCAACAGGCGAAAAGTACAGAAATATTGCAAAGGCAATGGGTGTTGAGGGCGTTGACGAAATGACCATTGAGGAAGCAAGAAAATCCGCCATTGACGCAGTAAAACAGCTTTCCACCGATGTTGGAATTCCGGCCGACCTTAAGGATATTGTTAAGCCTGAGGATGTTGACTTCCTGTCACAAAGCGCCTACGACGACGCCTGCCGTCCCGGCAACCCAAGGGAAACATCTGTTGAGGAGATTAAACAGCTGTATCTGTCCCTTATGTGATAACTGTTTCCACAGCATTATCGTAAAAAATAATACTAATACAAAAGCCACAGTCCCTTGTGAACTGTGGCTTTTTAAAATCTATAACTCAATGTAGTATGGACAAATGTCCTCAAAACTTCCGTCCTTCATTCTGAACCCCTTTTTAATAGTTCCAAGCTGTATGAATCCCAGCTTTTCGTAAAGGTGTCTTGCAGAGTAATTTGTCTTTACAACTGCATTAAATTGCAGTACGGAAAAACCGATTTCTTTTCCAACGGCAATGCAGTCCTTTACAAGTGATTCTCCGATGTGATTTCCTCTGTAACCATTCAGTACACCGTAGCTTGCGTTGCATATGTGGGAGCATCTTCCCACATTGTTAGGGTGGAGGATGTACAGCCCTAATATTTCTTTATTAGAATTATCATAGGCAACTCCGCAGTAGCTTTGCTCTGCAAAAAATTCTTCTCCTGTTTCCTGTGTCAGCAACTCCTCTTGAGGAAATGCGATTCCCTCCTCAACAATTTCGTTCCAGATTTCTATCATTATCGGAATGTCCTTTTGTGTATATTTTCTTACCTTAATATCCATATTTCTCCTTTACGAATTGGTGGCAATTCTTTTTGATTCCCATTTTCGGCTTTTCCACCTGAAAATCATCATAATTCCTCTAAAACATTCGTCTGCGGCAAAGGCTATCCAGAGCCCGTATATGCCAAAGCCAAGTGCAACAGCAAGAATATATGCACCCAATGTGCTGATTACCCACATTGAGAATATTGCACAGCCTGTTGGGAAAATTACATCTCCTGCCCCTCGCAAACAGGCAATCACAACAAGGTTTGTTGTCCTGCCAAATTCAAGTATGATGTCGATTAACAGCACATTAGCGCCCAGTGTAATAATTGCTTGGTTTACTGTGAATATCCCCATAATATATTGCCCAAGCAAAGCACCTGTGGCTGAAAGTATAAATGTAACAATAAGTGCATTGCGATACCCTCGAAAACCTTGACGGTATGCCTCATCAAACTTCTTTGCACCCACAAGATGACCTATTAGTATTTGTGACGCTTGTCCTATGGAAACTGCAAAAATGTAGAAGAACATTGTTATGTTCTGCACATAGGTTTTTGTGATAAGGTCAATTTCCGTCATACATTTTAAAACTATTGAGGTGATTACAAGCTGTGACAGGTTGTACAAAAATGATTCAAGTGCAGATGGAACACCTATCTTTATAATATTCTTAACATCCCCCCAAGGAAATGGCTTTAACAGCTTGAATATTGACGGCTTTTCAATTTTTCTAAAAAGTACAATCAAAAGCACAATGGTACCTGCAAATCTGCTAAAGCTTGTGGCGATTGCAACACCCAAAACCCCAAGTCGTGGCATACCAAATAGCCCAAGCACAAAGATGATGTCAAGCACAGTGTTTACAATGTTCATACCAACGGTAACATACATTGAAATTTGCGTCATACCGTGGTTGCGTATTATTACCGAGGTAGCACTTAGCACAGCCTGTAAAAACAGAGTTCCTCCAACTATGGCAAGGTACTGTGACGAATAATCAAGAATTTTGCCCTCAGCACCGATAAACCTAAGTATTGGAGTGTTAAAAATAAAGAGTATTGCGCTGACGATAATGCCAAAAGCCATATTAAAGGTTAGTGAAATGGCGGCAATCCTTGAAGCTCCTTTTTTGTTTTTGGCACCAAGGCATTGTGATATGATAACAGCACTTGCACCTGAAATAACAGTAAACACTATTGTTACAATAGAAACCGCCTGATTGGCTGTGTTTACAGATGACGCAGAAAGGTCGTTATATTTGCTCAGTACAAAAACATCAATAAAGCCAAGCAACATAAAAAGGGCTGTTTCTATAAATATCGGCCAGGTTAAATTGAAGAGTTTCATCTTTTTCATAACATTTATCTCCTAATATTGAACATTAGGCATTATACCACATAAAAACAAATTTTTCTACAAAAAATGTGTAATACTAATTTCCAATATGTAGAATTAAAAGATATGTGTTACAAAGTTTTTATATATTGTAGAAATAAACAATTTAATATGTTATAATAATTCTAAAGAATTTTAAGCGTAGGGAGGCTTAACTATGAAAAGAAAAGAAAAAACAAGAAAAGTCGGAACATTTCGCAGGGATTTCATCTATACTGCCTTGGCACTTATTGCGGTTGGTGTGATGTTTGTTGTTTTACCCGAAAAATCAACAAAGCTGATTTGCTACATCACAGCAGGACTTTTGTGCGTTTGGGGTATTATCAAATTGATGATGTACATTCGCTCTGATATTAACGAGGCTTTTGGCTCATTCGGGCTTGTAACCTCTGTGTCCCTCATAATCGGCGGAATTGCAATTTTTGTTAAGCCTGAGTTTTTTGCAGGTGTAATTGCTACAATTTTTGGTTGCATTATGATTGTTGACGGAGTGTTAAAGGTTCAGTATGCTATCGACCTTTCAAGAGTAGGTGCAAAATTTTGGTGGCTTATCTTATCAATGGCGGCTGTGTTTATTGCGGCAGGACTTATAGTTGTGTTCAATCCTTTCTCCGCTGTGGTTACATTTATGGTTTTCGCAGGAATAGCGCTAATCATTGACGGAATTTCAGACCTTATCACTGCCTTTTATATTAGTCGTGTTTTAAAGAAGATTTCTAATCCGGAAATAAAAATTGACCTTTACGAAGATGACTATAAGGATATAGATTGAGAATATGAACGGTTTTGAAAAGGTAATTTCAGTTGAAACAATGCGTCAAAGTGACGCCTATACAATAGAAAATTATATCGACAGCAAAAGCCTGATGTACAAAGCCGGTGTGGGTGTGTTTGAAAGCTGTGACTGGTTTGGAAGTGTAGCAATAGTCTGCGGTAGCGGTAATAACGCCGGTGACGGATATGTTCTTGCTTTGCTGTTAAAGGAGATTGATGTTCCTGTTACATTGTTCCTGCTTAAGGATAAATTTTCAGAGGACGGCAGATATTACTTTGAAAAATGTATGGATGCAAAAATTCCCTATCACCTGTGTGACGAAAACACTTCCTTTGAAAATTACAACATAATTGTTGACTGCATTTTCGGAACAGGCTTTAAGGGCACAGCAAGGGGTATAGCAGGGGAAATCATTGACAAAATCAACAATTCCAAAGGTACGGTAATATCGGTTGACATCAATTCAGGACTTAACGGTGACAACGGATTTTCAAAAAAATGCGTAAAGTCCCATACCACAGTGTCAATCGGCTATCTAAAGCCGGGACTTCTCATAAATGACGCACCTAAATATATTGAAAATCTGAAAAATTGCGACATAGGGATTAAGCTTGTGGGAGATTACTATGTTTTGCAGGATAACTTTTCCGATATTTCTGTAAGAGAAAATACCTTTGACAGCCTAAAGGGCTTTTCCGACTATTTTAACATACCTTATGAAACAGCATACGAAAAGCCTGTTGAGGTAATCTCAAGTGTTGCCAATGAGAAGAATATTTCTGTCCTTGTGAAAAATTTAGGTGATTATTCAGTTATCATTTCGGGAAACACAGCATATATTGTAAGAGGTTAATTTATGGGTACAGCGGTAATAGATTTACACAACGAAACCCGTGAAAGTGGTAAAAGGCGGTTGACCGAAAAGTTAAAAACCCTGCCAAAGGGAACAGATGAACTTGTGGTTATTCACGGGTACCACAGCGGAAATGTTTTGCGTGATATGGTGAGGAGCTTTAAGCATCCAAAGGTGGAGCGTAAAATTTTGGGAATGAATCAAGGGGAAACTATTTTTCTGATTAAGAATAAGTAATTGTTTGGTGGCTGAAATGGAAGGTAAAATAGTTATACACAAAACCTTTGGCGAGGGTAAAATAATCTCCCTAAAGGATAATTTGCTTACAGTAAAATTTTCGGGAAAAGAGTCTGTGTTTATCTTTCCGGAGTGCTTTGAGGGTGTTCTCACAACAACGGACAAAGAACTTGAAGGCTACTCCAAAATGATTATCAACAACAGAAAGCGTGAAAAGAAGCTGTTGCAAAAGAAAGGTCTTAACAGGCGACTTCTCCAAACTCGCAGGAATGTTCCCAGATGGCACAGCTACATTTCCAACACAAATAAAAGGGCGGAAAAATTACCACAGAAAAATACGGCTGATACAGGAATAAAGCGGTATGAGGGCAAAAACTACTTTGCATTTTCAGAGGGAGAGGATTTTCAAAACTTTATTGATGATAATGAAATTATTATTCCTAAAAAGAATAATGAGCCTGTTATCTCAATAATCAAAAAGGGTGATTTGCTGTTTTGCCTAAAGGACAGTAAGGTTTGTCACATAGGAATTGTGCTGTCAAGCCCCACAGTAGGGGAAACTGACGGAAAGGATGAATATAATATTTCGTCACAGTTTATTCCTGTTATGGCAGAGGTTGAGTGTGGTGTTGCCGTTGAGGAAAATTTCCTTTCCCATATCAACAGGAATAAGGCAAATTCCACATTGGATAATATTGCAGAAAAATGCCCATACATAAATAATATAGAGGGCATAAGGTTATAAAAAAGGGACTGTTACAAAAATTTTTTTCAGTAACAGTCCCATATTTTTATTCTTTATTTATCTAAATCAATTTCAGAAATTTTCTTAAATGTTTCAAAAACGCATCTCATTGAGTTCAAAAATTCTATCTTGTCATCCTCAGGAAGTAGCCTGAATTTTTCCGTAATACGCTGATTGACGCTTTCACGACCCTGTGTCATTAGTTCATATCCCTTTTTTGTCATACTGATTAACACAATTCTCTTGTTGTTAGCGTCACAGGTTTTTTCGGCATATCCCTCCTCAACCAAGGCTGAAATTGCCCGGCTTGCCTGCTCCTTTGAGGTTGAGGTCATCCTTGCAATATTGCTGACCGTC
Source organism: Oscillospiraceae bacterium (assembly GCA_029225165.1). Lineage (GTDB taxonomy): Bacteria > Bacillota > Clostridia > Oscillospirales > Acutalibacteraceae > Ruminococcoides. The sequence continues at coordinate 24,463 of JAQXVY010000006.1, read as the reverse complement.
AGCTTTTTCCTGTATACAAGGGAGAGCAGAATATATATTTGAGATTTAGACAATTTGTGCTCCCTAAGATTGATGTTATCGAAAATTATCCTGTAAAATATAGAGAAAAATTTTAGTGCGTTGACTATTCCGTCACTTTCTGAAATAAAATCATTCATCAAAAAGACCTTCTTAATTAATTCGCTATGAATTATTATAGTTTGGTTTGTCAATTTGTCAATAGTAATTTACAAATAAATAATAGTTGACATTTATCAAAAGTTATGTTATATTATTAACATAAAATCAAATATGAGATTTCCATAATTGTTTAGAATTATTTGCGGTATATAAATTTATTGAAAAGGTGGTGATATGATGAAAGAAAAGGATTTATTTTCAGATAACGAAACACTTTCTTTCCTTTACGGAGATAGCTACATAGAAATATTTGACGAAGATGATGATGAATATTGTCCTTTCTTCATAGATGACGAGATTTAAGCGAATTTTATTTCGCCCCAAAAGCAGCGGAGGGTTGCTTTTGGGGCGTTTTTAATTGCATACACTGTGTCATTCCGAGGAAGCGTAGCGACCGAGGAATCTGAAAGGAAAGCAGCAGTGCATTAACCGACACTAATAGGTAATATGAAAGTATGATTTCTCTAACAAAATAAGTGGTTGAGGTAGGGGATTCCTCGACAAGCTGGTCATGACAGTAGCGGCTCACAATAACAGTGGGCGGAGTATTTCTTAATTTGACAACATAATCGGGGGATAGGTGTATAAAATGAAAGTTTTATTTTAATTCCTTCAAAACAAAATAAATTTACATATTGATGAAATTTGATTATTATAATTGGATAATATTCACAAAAATACATAAAATGAAGTATTTGAAGTTGAAAATTTCAAAATGAGTGGTATAATCATAGTATGGGTAGTAGATACAATGGTAAATTTGGGGTGTAAAAATGACATTTTTCTACATCTAACTTTCAAAAATCAAATTTGCCTGCGTAATCTGAATATATGGGTTTATAAAAGAATAGGATAAATTCTACAACTAAATTCTACTCACAATAAAATAATCCTTAGGAGGAATTGCAAATGTCATATGTTGATGAAGTGCTTGCAAAAGTAAAAGAAAAGAATGCAAGCCAGCCTGAATTTTTACAGGCTGTTGAAGAGGTGCTTGAATCATTAAGACCTGCTGTTGAGGCTAACGAAGAAAAGTTCAGGAAGGAAGCCCTTCTTGAAAGACTTACAGAGCCGGAAAGACAGATTATCTTCCGTGTACCATGGGTTGACGACAACGGTCAGGTTCAGGTTAACACAGGCTACAGAGTTCAGTTTAACTCTGCTATCGGACCTTACAAGGGCGGTTTAAGACTTCACCCATCAGTAAATATCGGTATCATCAAGTTCCTTGGCTTTGAGCAGATTTTCAAGAACAGCCTTACAGGTCTGCCAATCGGCGGTGGTAAGGGTGGTTCTGACTTTGACCCCAAGGGCAAGTCAGACAGAGAGGTTATGGCTTTCTGCCAGAGCTTTATGACAGAGCTTTGCCGTCATATCGGCGCTGACACTGATGTTCCGGCAGGTGACATCGGTACAGGCGCAAGAGAAATCGGCTATATGTACGGTCAGTACAAGAGAATTAAGGGCGTTTACGAGGGCGTTCTCACAGGTAAAGGTCTTTCCTACGGTGGTTCTCTTGCAAGAACAGAGGCAACAGGCTACGGTCTTCTTTACTTAACAGAGGAAATGCTCAAGTGCAACGGCATTGACATTGCAGGCAAGACAGTTGCAGTTTCCGGTGCTGGTAATGTTGCTATTTATGCAACCCAGAAGGCACAGCAGCTTGGCGCAAATGTTGTAACAGTTTCTGATTCAACAGGCTGGATTTACGATTCCGAGGGCATTGATGTTGAGCTTCTTAAGGAAGTTAAGGAAGTTAAGCGTGCAAGACTTACAGAGTATGCTGCACAAAGACCATCTGCCGAGTATCACGAGGGCAAGGGTGTTTGGACAGTTAAGTGCGATATTGCTCTTCCTTGTGCAACACAGAACGAGCTTGACCTTGAGGATGCAAAGGCACTTGTTGCCAACGGTTGCGTTGCAGTAGCTGAGGGTGCAAATATGCCTACAACTCTTGAGGCTACAAAGTACCTCCAGGATAACAAGGTTCTCTTTGCTCCAGGTAAGGCTGCAAACGCAGGCGGCGTTGCTACTTCTGCACTTGAAATGTCACAGAACAGCGAAAGACTTTCTTGGACATTTGAAGAGGTTGACAGCAAGCTTAAGAACATTATGGTTAACATCTTCCACAACCTTGACAACGCAGCCAAGAAGTACGGCTTTGAGGGCAACTATGTAGTAGGCGCTAACATTGCCGGCTTTGAAAAGGTTGTTGACGCTATGACAGCTCAGGGTATTGTATAAGGAAACATATACTTCGGGGTAAACCCGAAAATGATTGATTAAACAGAACAAGCGACGGCAAATTAAGCTGTCGCTTGTTTTTTTGAGTAACCCTGTTAACTTGATTTTTCTTTTTACATTTTTTAGCAAGGGAATACCTCATACGACCAATGTCGTCAACTTAAGAACTTTTATACTCAGCGGTCTGTACCACTCGTCCTGTCATTCTGAGGGAGCAAAGCGACTGAAGAATCTGAAAGGATAGCAGTATTGCATTAACCGACACTATCAGGTTATAGGAAAGTATGATTTTCCTAACTAAATGAGTGGTAGAGGAAGGGGATTCCTCGACAAGCTCGGAATGACATGGTATTGGCTCGGAATGACATGGTATTGGCTCGGAATGACAGCGCTGGGGCTTGGATTGACAGTGTGTGGATTTTTCCTTAAGTTGACGACATTGCTCATACGACGGAGCCTTTGTTATATTCAGCCGTCCTCTCCGTTAAGTCCCAAATTTCGTCTTGACAGGTTACGAAAATCTCTGTACAATTATAAGTAGCTTAATAAGTTGCTTGAATAATTTTTGAAAATGGCGGTTAAATTTATTCATAAACAAAATAGTATCAGAAAATAGGCTTATGCCTATTTTTTTTACTTTGGGTAACTTGCAGTAATAGTTTATTCTATTAGCAAATTACCCGTTAGGCTATCAGAATGAAAGGAGATTTAATGAATTTAACACACCAAGAAATTACCCTTGATGTGAACGACAGCAAAAATACAGTTGTTTTAAGCGCACATCAGGGTGATAAAGGTACAAGGTTTATTGATGTAACACTTACACAGTCGGGGGAAATTATCCCTATGTCAAACACCTTTACCGCAACTGCAAAGGCAAGTCTTTTCGGTATGGTTAAGGGACTTAATAAATGTGAGGTGGATACGGCTGATAACAAAATTATTGTTGAGCTGACAGACACAATGCTGGACACACCGGGCAGACTTAACTGCGAAATTACCCTTAGTGAGGGCGAGCAGATTATAACTTCACAGATTTTTTCCGTTGATGTGACGGGGTCTGTTGTTGACGGAATTAAAGAGATTGCAAGGGACGCAGACCTTGCAAAGCTGCAAAGGGCTATTTTCCTTGTCGGGGAGCTTTCCGAACTGGAAAATTTAGCGGAGCTTGATAATATGGCAACCACAGCCTACAACCGTTTTGTACAGTATATCGGGGAAGATGTGGACTTGAATGTGAGTGATATAACAGACACTTTTGTTGTGAATTTGTACAACTGTAATGTGACAAATGCACCTGTAACAGGAGCAATCAGCGGTACTGTGGTTAACCTAAGCTACAAGGTTGGTGAAAACAGTTACATAGTGCAGTTTTTGATTATGGAAAACAACTACACCTACAAACGCAGTTGCAGTACAGAAAACAGTTGGACAAGCTGGGTGATAGTGGCTGATGATATGTCGCAGTATCTTAAGACGGCGGATTTACAGGGGGCAATCCTAAGTGATACACCGTCTGACACAACAGCATACAGCAGCAACAAGGTTAACACCCTGCTAAAAAGTAAGATTGATACAGTAGCACTTCGTGGTGCGGATATCAAAAATGTACCAACCTACTTAACGCTGGCCCAAAAAGAGGGCAATATCCTTGCTTTGTACTTCTCCGAACTGTTTAATGATGATACTCCCTCAGTCAGGACAACCTTCACCGGTGCAAAGCTTGACGAAATGCTTTCCGACAAAGAGGACAACTCAAACAAGCTGACAACAGGCAGTCCGTCATATAAGGAGGCTCAATACCCAAGCATTGCGTATCTTGAAAAGTACAACTACACCAAGGCTGAAACCGACATTAAAATAGGTGGGCTTATCAATGACGAAGCTGTAACAGACGCATCAACATTCAGCGGTAGTAAAATTGATGAAATGGTTGGTAATATAAATTCCACCATAGACGAAAAGATAGGCGAGGCTGAAACAAAGGAAGTAAGCATTGATTTAACTGTGGAATATGGAAATGTAAGCGGTTCTGTTGGAAATACAATCACAATAGGTTCCCAAACATACTATGTTCATACTTGCGTTGATGTTTCTCAAATAAAAAAGGTTAAGGTAAAAACGCATAGAGATAGTGCTTCTCCTATTCAAAAATACGCTTATTTTACTGACGGAAACGATGTAATAGTTGCAACCGCAATAGAATATTCGGACACATCAGGTATTGTAACAGAGGAATTAACTGTGCCACAGGGTGCAGCAAAACTGTATGTAACTGCCGGTACTGGTAATAAAAAAATAATAGCTGTTTCAAGGATTGATGATGTTCCTGTGTGGGAAGGTCTTGCTCAAAAGTACGATTCCTCAAATATTGAAACAGGCAGCGGTGAATTAATTTCATCCTATGAGGGCTTTGCCGGTAACTTTGAATATACCAAGGTCCACAATGTAGTTACTGCAAGAATAAACATAACAGCGGTAAATACTGAAATGAACAGATTTAGTTTTACCGGTTTGCCTTACGCTGTTGTTGTTAATGATACTAACATACGACTTTTGACAGCAACCTTTAAGGGAAGTGTTATAGTTGCTGCAATAGCCGGCACTTCTGTTAACGGCAACAATAACAGCGGAAATTTTCAGGATGGAGAAAAATTCTCATTTGTTGTTACATATTTGACAAATGTATAAAATACCCTGAATTTTAACCATAGCCAATGCACAGCCCAACCTGTGTGTTGGCTTTTTTATCTTGTGATTTCCTTTGATATATGATAAAATAATGGTGAATAATGGAGTTGTCAGCCAAGTTGTGGTTAAAATTTTGTGAGGTGATATTATGAAAAATACATATTACAAAAAGTATATAACATTGCTGTTAACAATAATATGTATCCTGTTTTCTGTTGCATTGACAGGCTGTGATTTTGCAGAGGATATGCTTGACTCAATGGTTACTTCCCAAGACTCAAGGGAAGAACTGAAATACAGTGCAGGGAAAAATGTGCAAAACTATGAGTATTCAGAAAAGGTTTTGGTGACTATCAGCGACCATAATGATGACAAAATTCAGCTTAATGACGGCTTTGGAAATTATGAAAATTACGGACTGGAGAACAACAGCATTTTGTCGGGACATTTTGACAAGGTTGCGTGGGATGACTACAAGCTGTTTGTTTGTATGGACGAAAAATATTATTGCTTTGATATTAAAAATTATGAAGTGCCAAACAAAGCAACCGCCCCAACAGACAAAGACGGAGAGGTTTGCTACAACCAAATTAAGCCTACATACCACCTGAAGCAGTACAGCGAAAAGGAGATGAAGGAGTTGTATCCAACCTATGAGGATTTTGAGTGGTACGGACATTAATTTTGTAAATGATAAGGTGCATAAGCAAAATGATTATTTCCTTTAAATAAACGGTGTATTACAGCATTTTTAATATTAATATATAAATGTATTAAAAATTTTTTGTTCTGCATTATATTTGAATATGTAAAATGAAAGTGGTATAATAAAGTCCATAAGAGGTAGTAAAAAGGAAGTAATTTTATGGATAGGAATTCCGAAAAAGAAAAGCTTCTCCACTATGCCATAAGCTCGGTGGGCGGTTTTTTGGGAGCATATGCAATATTCAATTACTGCGATTTTTTCGGAAATGCACAGACGGCAAATTTAATTCATATAGTATGCAAGATTTTCAGTGCAGATTATACGGGGCTGATTTTCCTTGTGATTGCACTCCTTACATATATTTTGGGAAATGTGTTCTGCGTTATTGCCGAAAAATTTATCAAATACGATTTACAGGCGATAAGCCTTTTGTTTACAAGCTGTGCTGTAATACTAATCGGGATTTTCCCAAGTGTTTCAAACAGCTACATAGCAATTTTGCCCATACTTTTTGTTATGCCGGTTCAATGGAACGCATACAGGACAGCAGGTGGATATGTAAGTGCAACGGTCTTTTCAACAAATAATCTTCGTGTTGCTGTAATGTCCCTGACAAGGTACATAATTGACAAAGACCCTAAGCAGGGCGACCGGGCAAAATTCTATTGGTTTACGCTGTTGGGTTTCCACGCAGGAGTGGCAATTTCCTGTGTTGCAAGTGTATTTTTAGGCACAAAAAGCATTTGGTTCTGCTTTGTTCCCATTTTGATTTCAACAGTTGCGTATATGCATCTAAATGAACATGGTTTAAGGCGACTTGCAAATAAACTTACTTTCGGTACTGTTAAGTGAAAAATGATAATTAATGAAAAAGGGGCTGTCAATAAGGCAGTCCCTTGTCTTTATGATACTATTTTACTTCTTAAAATAGATATAGTCAACTAAAGAATAAAAACCTCCGACAGAATTTTGTCGGAGGCTTATTGTAAAAATTATACTCTCTTATGCACCCTTTTTAACTGCGTCAAATGTGTCTGTGATTTCCTTGTCAGGCTTTTTGGTGATAAGGCTTATAACAATTGTAAATACAAGACCTGTGATAAATGCAGGGAGCAATTCGTAGATGTTCAAAAATGCAAGTGACTGGTTTGTTACACCGATTGGTGCGATGATGTACTTCCAGATGAATACCATAGCACCGCCGGCAACCATACCGCTTAATGCGCCATACTTGTTGGTGCGTTTCCAGAACAATGCGCAAAGCATAATCGGTCCGAAGGATGCACCAAAGCCTGCCCAAGCAAAGGAAACAATGTTAAATACAGAGGAGTTAGGGTCCCAAGCAAGAATAACTGCAACTGCGGAGATTACAATAAGTGTTACCCTTGCAATTACCATAGCCATACTCTTTGAGGTTTTGATTTTGAGCAAACCGCCGATGATGTTTTCGGAAACGCCTGATGACGCTGTAAGGAGCTGACTGTCGGCTGTACTCATTGTTGAGGCAAGAATACCTGCAAGAATTACACCGGCAATAAGTGCGAAAACAGCGCCGTTTTCAGCAAGCAAGCTTGAAATACTGATGATGATTGTTTCGCTGTCTGCAAGGCTTTCCATAGCTCCGCTTTTTGTCATTGCAAGTCCTACAAAACCGATAAATACTGCAACTGCAAGGGAGATTACAACCCAAACTGTTGCAACTCGTCTTGATGTCTTTAGTTGTTTGCTGTCCCTGATAGCCATAAATCTAAGAAGAATATGAGGCATACCAAAGTAGCCGAGTCCCCAAGCAAGAAGTGAGAAAATTGACAAAATGCCGAAAGGCTGTGCTGTGCTTTCACCGGGAACATAGGAGCTTGTAAGGCTGAGGTAGCCGGGAAGAGATGACGCATTGTCAATAACATTTGCAAAACCGCCGGCAGAATAAACACCAAAGCCAACGATTATCATCAGGGCAAGAGTCATAATAATGCTCTGCATAAAGTCTGTTGTAGAAGCCGCAAGGAAACCGCCGATTGTGGTGTAGCCCACAATTACAATAGCAGAGATAACCATAGCAAGGTGATAGTCAATGCCGAAAATTGTGCCGAACAGCTTACCGCAGGCGGCAAAGCCTGACGCTGTGTAAGGAACGAAGAAAACAATGATGATTACAGCGGAGATAGCCATAATGATTTTTTTGTTTTCACCAAAACGCTTTGAGAAAAATTCCGGAATTGTGATAGCGTCGATTTTCTGACTGTAATTTCTAAGTCTTTTTGAAACGATAAGCCAGTTAAGGTATGTACCAATCGCAAGACCAAGTGCTGTCCAAACAGCCTCACTTGCACCGCTGAGGTAGGCAACACCGGGAAGTCCCATCAAGAGCCAAGAACTCATATCAGATGCCTCGGCACTCATTGCAGTTACAAGTGGACCTAACTTTCGTCCGCCAAGATAGAAGTCGTCAACTGTGTTGTTTTGTTTTGAGCATACAATACCTATAATAAGAACCAAAGCAAGATAAGCCGCAATGGATATAAGTATGTACATATTCGTTGTACTCATAAAAACCCTCCAAAATAATATTCTTTACCATTTTACTACAATAAAGCGTATAAGTCAAATATATAATGATTTTATGTGATTTTGTTGAATTATCGTTGCCGTAACTGATGAAAACACCTAATCCTGTCATTCCGAGCCACCACACTGTCATTCCGAGCTTGTCGAGGAATCCCCTACCTCTACCACTAATTTTGTCAGGGAAATCATACTTTCATCTAACCTGTCAGTGTCGGTGTAGGCACAACTGCTTTCCTTTCAGATTCTTCGGTCGCTTTGCTCCCTCAGAATGACAGAGGGAGTGTTTCTTATAGACAAAGCTCCATTACATAGTCGTCCATAATGTAACCCTTGCCGATGTCAAACTCTGCACTTTTTATAACCTGAAAACCGTGGTGCTTATAAACATCAATGGTATGGGTGTTGTATTTATTAACGGTAAGGTAGATTTTAGCAAGACCTTTTTTAGCGGTTTGCTCCTTTACAAAATTCATCATTTTACTTGCATACCCCTTGCCACGGTGATTTTTAGCAAGGTACAGCTTGCTTAAAAACAGCTTTTCCTCTTCGGGGTGAATGGCAATAAAGCCCATATTTTCTTCACCCAGCTTTACAAAGTAAAATTCGTACCCATCATTAATAGAATCTGTCATAGCCTTTTTGCTGAAGAACAAATCCACCATATAGTCGATTTGTTCCTTTTCCAAAATGCAAGGGAAGTATTCGTGCCAGATTTCACTTGCCAAAGCAGAAAAATCCCGGATTTCACACTCACTTTCCACTAATTTGTAAATTAACTCCTGTTCCATAATTTCACCCCATACTGCTTTATAATTAACTTATCTGAAAGAAACAAGAAAAATGTAAAAAAGTCCATTGATGTTCAAGAGGCTTCAACAATTAATGAAGGCTTGAAACAAAACAATGAACCTTAATTCAAGTGTATCACTTGAAAATGAAAAAGTCAATAGGCGAATAAAAAATAGCAAGATATTTAGTGATATTCTGCCTAAAGCAGAGTGATATTTTCACTATGTGAAAGTTATATTTTGCGTTGCAAAGTGATATTATATTCGCCTAAAACTGCCCAAAGGGCAATATAACTCGGCAAAGCCAAATATCACTGCGAAGCAATATAACTCGCAACAGCGAATATAACTGAAAAAGACGATTGCCAACGCAATCGTCTTTTTCCTTGGTGGGCCAACAGGGACTCGAACCCCGGACCGACCGGTTATGAGCCGGTAGCTCTAACCAACTGAGCTATTGGCCCCAATCAGCATTGCTTATTATAACAGCAAACAGGCGTTTTGTCAATGATTATTTTATGTAATTTTGTGCATTATTTTGAAAAATACTGTTTTATCTTCAGGTAATTTTTACTTTTCAATGTATGTATTTTATTTCTGAAATATGATATAATTAAACTGTTACAAGAGAGAATATATGCACAATATAGGCGAAGTATATTTTTTCAGCGAATGAGGTAGTATTATGTTTAAGGAAAGTGAAAAAGTAATCAACAGCAACGGCATTGCCTGTGTGATTGACAGGATTGAAAAAATGAAAATGCCCCACACCAAGGTGAGGAAAAATTACTATGTAATGCACGATATTATAAACAAGGACAATGTGTACTATATCCCCACCGACAGTGAGGGCAGTATGCGATATCCGCTTTCAAATGAAGAGGCTAATGCCCTCATTAACAGCATTGAGGATATTGAGAAGATGGAGATTTTGGCAGAGCGTTTTCGTGATGAGGAGTACAGAAAATGCATTAAGGAGTCCTCACCCAAAACGCTGATAGCTCTGCTGAAATATTTTAGGGATAGGAAAAAAACAAGGCTAAGTATGGGCAAAACCCTGTCCTCGGTTGACGAAAGGTATATGAAGCTGGTATCAAGAAACCTATATTCCGAGCTTTCCTGCTCACTTTCAATCCCTGTTGCAGAGGTAGAAAGTATAATCACCGATAAAATCGGATAATAATAGAATTATAAAGAATAAAAAACGCTGAATCCTTGTGGACTCAGCGTTTTTTTGAAGTGTTTTCTATCAATTATACATAACCGATAACTGATGAAACAAGAATTACTACCATAAATACAGGGGCAACATACTTAACCATTACATTGTAAAGTGCCTTGCCCTTGAATGGACCTGACAGACGGATTTCCTCCTCCACTGTCTTTGGCTTAACAATGTAGCCGATAAACAGACAGGTGAGAAGTCCGGCAACAGGCATCAGAATGTTGTTGCTGATGTAGTCGAAGAAATCAAGGAATGACATACCGAAGATTGTAATATCGCTCCAAATACCAAAGCCAAGGGATGACGGAATTGCAATGAGGAATGACGCAAAGAGTATGAGCAGACATCCCGGAATTCTGCCTATGTTGAATTTGTCCATCAATACGGAAAGGATTGTTTCCATTAGTGAAACAGCAGATGTAAGTGCTGCAAGGAATACAAGGATAAAGAATGCCGCACCGAAGATTTGTCCACCTGCCATTGAGTTAAATACCTTTGGCAGAATTACAAACATAAGTGTTGGACCCTTTTCAAGCATATTTGGGTCGCCGTTTGAAAAAGAGAAAACAGCAGGAATAATCATAACACCCGCCATAAATGCAATGCCTGTGTCGAAAATTTCAATCTGTCTTACTGACTTTTCAAGGTTGTTTTTCTTGCTCATATAGGAGCCGTAGGTAATCATAATGCCCATTGCAAGTGACATTGAGTAGAACAGCTGACCCATAGCGGCTACAACTGTTTTGATTGAAAATTCATCAAAGTTTGGCTTTACATAGTAGATAAAGCCGTCCATAGCGCCGGGCAAAGTCAGGGAATAGATGCCGATGCCAACAGTCATTACAGCCAAAACAGGCATAAGGAACTTGCTCACATTTTCAATACCCTTTTGAACGCCGAACATAATGATTACAGCAGTGATGCCGATGAAGATTGCAAGGTAAAAGAGTGGCTCTCCCACCTGACCGATAAAGCCTCCAAAGTATTCGTCAGAGGCAGCCTCAGAGCCTTTGCCTGAAACAAAGAGAGTTACAAACTTTGTTACCCATCCGCCGATTACGCTGTAATATGGGAAGATGATAATTGGCACAATTGCAACTATGTAGCCGATAAATGAACATTTTTTGTTAAGCACACCAAAGGCGTCAATACAGCTTTTGCCTGTCTTTCTTCCTATTGCAATTTCCGTAAGCATAAGTGTAAAGCCAAAGGTTATTGCAAGAATTAAGTAAACAAGCAGGAAAATACCTCCGCCGTACTTAGCCGCCAGATAAGGAAATCGCCACAGATTGCCAAGTCCAACAGCCGAACCGGCGGCAGCAAGGACAAAGCCAACTCGTGTGGAAAATCCGCTTTTTGTCTTCATAAAATACCCTCCAAAATAAAAAATAATATATTGTGTTCCATTGTACCACAAAATAATCTAAATTACAAACATTTTTGTAGAATTTTCTAATAAATTTTTTACTAAATTCCGCATTCTCCACCTTGTCATTCTGAGGGAGCAAAGCGACTGAAGAATCTGAAAGGATAGCAGTAGTGCATTAACCGACACTATCAGATTACAGGAAAGTATGATTTTCCTAACATAATGAGCGGTAGAGGAAGGGGATTCCTCGACAAGCTCGGAATGACAGTGTGGTGGTTTTCCTTAAGTTGACGACATTGCTCCTCCGAGAGAGCCTTTGTAAGTGTTATGACAGGGTGTGAATGTTTTTTGTCAACTCCATTGTCCTAATAGCACTTAAAAACAACAAAAATGCACGAAGAAGAAAAATCTATTGCAAAAGCGGTAGATTTTTTCTTTATGTGATTAAAAACAAACACATTTTTGCAATATGTTAAGTGCAATCTTGCAAAAATACAAAAATATATGGGAAAAATCACCTTTTTTGTGTTTTGTTACAAAAAATCTGTTAAATTCTTGACAATTACAGATAAAAGGAAGATAATAATAACAATGAATATAGGTGTATAGGATGTTCATTTGTAAACTACATCTATGCCGAAATTTTATTTCCTGCTAATCTCGACTTATATTATATATTATATAATGAAATGCATTTTCTTTATTTAGGTTGAGTACAGTATTTGAGGGAGGCGACATTATGGGCAATATTGCAGAGGAAATTCAAAAGGAAATGACCTGTGAGCCGGTCTTTGAAATTCCCATATTCGGGGGAATAAAGGTTTACGAATCTGTGGTTGTTACTTGGATTATTATGGCAGTATTCCTTGTGTTATGTCTTATTCTTGTGAGAAATCTTCGGGTGAAAAACCCAAACAGAAAGCAAATATTCCTTGAATTTTGCGTAAATTGGCTTTACAAATTTGTTGGCGGAATGATTGGAAAAGAGGGTGCAAGGTATGTTCCGTACCTTGTTTCGGTGCTGATTTATATCGGCTTTAGCAATATAATAGGCATATTCGGGTTTAAATCCCCAACGAAGGATTTGGCGGTTACAATAGCCCTTTCTGTAATGAGCATTGTGCTGATTGAAGGGGCGTCTATTGCAAAGAAAAAGCCGAAGAAATTTCTTAAAAGCTTTATGGAGCCAACACCTATTATGCTACCCTTTAACATTTTGGAGCTTGGCATAAGACCGCTTTCACTTTGTATGCGACTTTTCGGTAATGTGCTTGGCGCATTTGTTGTTATGGCGCTGATTGAGTGCGTTGTACCTGTGGTTGTTCCTGTTGCGTTCAGCCTGTACTTTGACTTTTTTGACGGTTTAATTCAAGCCTATGTCTTTGTGTTCTTAACATCTCTGTTCATAAAAGAGGGTATAGAAACTGATTAAGGTTTGAGTTTATATAGTTCTTTAGTATCAAATTAAGGAGTGTTTTTTATGTTAACATTGCTTGCTATCGGAGCAGGTATTGCAGTATTTACCGGCTTAGGCGCAGGTATCGGAATCGGTTATGCCACATCAAAGGCAACAGAGGCAGTTGCCCGTCAGCCTGAGGCAGACAGCAGAGTGAGCAAGCTTTTGCTCCTTGGCTCGGCACTTGCAGAGGCAACAGCTATCTACGGCTTTGTTGTAGGTCTTCTCATTATCCTTTTGCTTAAGGATTCAGCATCTACTCCGGCTTTGGCTGTGGGCGCAGGTATTTCCGTTCTCACAGGCGTTGGTGCCGGTGTTGGTATCGGACTGGCTACTGCAAAGGCTTGTGAGTCAGTTGCAAAATGCCCCGAGGCAGACGGTAAGATTTCCAAACTTTTGCTCCTCGGCTCGGCACTTGCGGAGGCAACGGCTATCTATGGCTTTGTTGTAGGACTTCTCATTATCCTGCTTTTACAGGATTCATCAAGTCAGTTTGTTCCGTATATTTCAATCGGCGCAGGTGTTGCGGTACTCACAGGTGTTGGCGCCGGTGTTGGTATTGGCATTGCAACTGCAAAGGCTTGTGAGGCTGTGTCAAGACAGCCTGACGCAGACGGCAAGATTTCAAAGCTACTTCTCCTTGGCTCGGCACTTGCAGAGGCAACGGCTATCTACGGCTTTGTTGTAGGACTTTTAATACTTCTTCTTTTACCCGACAAGGCTGACCCTACAATCGCACTTGGTGCAGGCTTTGCGGTGTTCACAGGCTTGGGTGCCGGTGCAGGTATCGGCGTTGCAACCTCAAAGGCTGCTCAGTCAGCGGCTCGTCAGCCTGAGGCAGACGGTAAAATCTCAAAGCTTTTGCTCCTTGGCTCGGCACTTGCAGAGGCAACAGCTATCTACGGCTTTGTTGTAGGACTTTTGATAATTCTCCTATTCTAAGGTGGGATAAATAATGCTAAATTTAGATCCGTGGAATATCCTTTTTACAGTAATCAATCTGCTGATATTCTTTTTGATAATTAAATTCTTCCTTTTAAAGCCCATTAAAAAGGTAATGGACGAAAGGGAACAGATGATTAAGGACGACTTTGACTCTGCCCATAAAACAAAGAAAGAGGCGGAAGAGCTAAAGGCAGAGTATGAAAACGACCTTAAAACCGCCAAAGACAAGGCTATGCAGATTACGGCAGAGGCAAAGAAAACTGCCGAACTGCAAAAGAACAACATCATTGACTCTGCAAATAAACAGGCAAAGCAAATTGTTGACAAGGCTCAAAAGGACGCAAGTCTTGAGTACGACAGAACAATGGCTGTTCTTGAAAGTGAGATTGCAAGTCTTGCACTTGTTGCGGCTGAAAAGGTTGTAAAAACAGGCTCCTCCTATGACAATTTCCTTGATGAGGAGGATGAATGATGAAAAACACTTCATCAAACTATGCAAAGGTTTTGTATCAGCTTTCTGTCAGCAATGAGTCTGTAATTGAGGCACAGGAGGTTTTAAGGGAAAATCCTGACCTTGTAAGGGCACTTGCAAGCCCTGTTGTTCCCCCTGAAAAGAAGTACAACATTGTTGATAAGGTTTTTCCGAATGACATCAAAAGCTTTATCAAGGTTGTTTGCAAAAACGGAAGAATTAAGGATATATTTGATATTTTTCTTGAATATAAAAACTACAGTAATGAAGTAAAGGGCATTGTTGAAGCCAACCTTTACTATGTTGAAAAGCCAACAGAGGAACAGCAGGAAAGACTGAAAAAATTTGTTAAGAAAAGACTGAACGCAAAAGAGGTTGTTCTTTGTATGACAGAAAGCCCTGAGCTTTTGGGCGGATTTGTAATCGAGGCAAAGGGTCACAGGTTTGACAGAAGCTATAAGAACAGGCTCAAAGCATTAAATCGTAAATTAGTACGGAGGTAAAAGAAATGAGCAGAGTCAGATCAGACGAAATTATTTCTATACTGAAAAGTGAAATTGAAAATTTTGACTTTGACAAGGGAGAACAGGAAACCGGTACGGTAATTTCCCTTGGTGACGGTATTGCAAGGGTGTACGGCATTGACGGTGCAATGTACGGTGAAATTGTAGTTTTTGAAAACGGCGCAAAGGGTATGGTACAGGATATTCGTGCAAACGAAATGGGCGTTATCCTCTTTGACAGGGACAGAGGTATCAAGGAGGGAACTCGTGTTACAAGAACTCACAAAAAAGCCGGAGTTCCTGTTGGCGAAAAATACCTTGGCAGAGTTGTAAATGCTTTGGGTGCTCCTATTGACGGCAAGGGTGAAATCAAGTCTGACGAATACCGCCCTATTGAATGTCCCGCACCGTCCATTGTTGAAAGAAAGTCCGTCAACAAGCCAATGGCAACAGGTATTCTGTCAATCGACTCAATGTTCCCAATAGGCAGAGGTCAGCGTGAGCTTATCATAGGCGACAGACAGACAGGTAAAACCTCCATAGCAGTTGACGCTATGCTTAACCAAAAGAATAATGATGTAATTTGTATATATGTTGCAATCGGTCAGAAGTCCTCTACCGTTGCAAGAGTTGTGAACACACTTGAAAAGAACGGAGCAATGGACTACTCAATTGTTGTTTCCGCAACAGCCTCAGACCCGGCTCCTGTTCAGTATATAGCCCCATATGCCGGTACTTCTTTGGCTGAATACTTTATGTATCAGGGCAAGGATGTGCTCATTGTGTATGACGACCTTAGCAAGCACGCCGTTGCATACAGAGCAATGTCACTTCTCCTTGAAAGGTCCCCGGGACGAGAGGCATATCCGGGTGACGTTTTCTATCTCCATTCAAGACTTCTTGAAAGGTCGGCTCGACTTTCCGATGAGCTTGGCGGCGGTTCAATCACAGCACTTCCGATTATTGAAACACAGGCAGGGGATGTTTCCGCCTACATTCCAACAAATGTTATCTCCATTACAGACGGTCAGATTTTCCTTGAAAGCGACTTGTTCAATTCAGGTATGCGTCCGGCTGTCAATGTTGGTCTTTCTGTTTCTCGTGTTGGCGGTGCAGCACAGACAAAGGCTATGAAAAAGGCGGCAGGCTCCATAAGAATTGACCTTGCACAGTACAGAGAAATGGAAGTGTTCACACAGTTCTCCTCCGACCTTGACCCGGAAACCAAGGAACAGCTCCGGTTTGGTAAGGGGCTTATGGAGATGTTGAAACAGCCACTTTGCAATCCGCTTTCACTGCATCAGCAGGTTATTTCCCTTGTTGTTGCAGAGAATAAGCTGATGCTTGATGTGGATGTAGCAAGCATAAAAACCTTCCAAATGGATATGCTACAGTATTTTGACGCAAAGTATCCTGAAATCGGAAAAGAAATTGAGGAAAAGGAAGTCCTCACAGACGAACTGAAAGAAAAAATCCTTACCGTTGCAAAGGAATACAAGGGTGAGGAATAAAAGGAAGTCTTTTTATGGCTAATACAAGAGAGATTCAAAGCAGAATAAAAAGCATTAAGGATACCCTGAAAATTACAAACGCTATGTATATGATTTCCTCAGGCAAGCTGAAAAAGGCTAAAAGGGAGTACGAAAACACACATCCCTACTTTATCACCTTGCAGGACTCAATCAAAAAGGCGCTGAAGCTTGTTCCCGATGTTGAGCACAGGTACTTTTACAACGAACACGACATAGCAGGTGAGCCTGAAAAGCGCAAGGGTGTTATTGTGGTAACAGCGGACAAAGGACTTGCCGGTGCATACAACCAAAATGTTATAAAGCTTGCACAGGAGATTCTTTCTCACGAAAGCTGGAAAAACGACAAGCTGTTTATTGTCGGTCAGGTGGGCAGACATTATTTTCAGAAAAAGGAAAAGGAAATATATGTTGACGAGATGTTCCAGTACACAGCCCAGGACCCAAGTCTTAACCGTGCAAGAAAAATTGCGGAAACAATGGTTGACCTCTTTGACAAAAAGGAGCTTGACGAGGTGTATATCGTCTATACCAAGATGAAGTCGGCAATAGCCACAGAGCCAAAGGTTAAAAGACTTTTGCCACTTCGTAAACACGCATTTACAGACACCTCCGACCATATCGACCTTGGCACAAACCTTGACAACATCACACTTTTGCCCTCGGCAGATGTGGTTTTTGACAATGTTATTCCCGACTTTATTGCAGGTTACATTTACGGCGCCCTGATAGAGTCCTATTGCAGTGAGCAAAATGCCCGAATGATGGCTATGCAGGGCGCAACAGACAGCGCAAAGGAAATGCTGAAGGAACTTTCGGTACTGTATAACCGTGCAAGACAGGCGGCAATAACACAGGAGATTACCGAGGTTATCTCCGGCGCTAAGGCACAGAGGGGTAAGGAGTAGTTGAGTTTGGAGTTTGGAGTCTGGAGTTACCCACATTGTCATTCTGAGAATTTCCCACTCCTGTCATTCTGAGGGAGCGTAGCGACCGAAGAATCTGAAAGGAAAGCAGTAGTGCCTTAATCGATACTATCAGGTTATAGGAAAGTATGGTTTTCCTAACATAGTGAGCGGTAGAGGCAGGGGATTCCTCGACAAGCTCGGAATGACATATTAGTGGCTCAAAATAAAAACTCTACACCTTTTCATTCTGAGAATTTCCCACTCCTGTCATTCTGAGGGAGCATAGCGACCGAAGAATCTGAAAGGATAGCAGTAGTGCATTAAACAACACTATCAGGTTATGTGAAAGTGTAGTTTCACTAACAAAGCAGTGAAAGGATGAACATAATGAACAAAGGCAGAATCGTTCAGGTAATGGGGCCTGTTGTGGATGTTCAGTTTACTTCTGAAACAATCCCTGAAATAAAGGACGCCCTTACAGTTGAAAATGACGGAAAGACACTTGTTATGGAGGTTGCACAGCACCTTGGCAACGAACAGGTAAGGTGCATTATGCTTGCCTCCTCTGACGGTCTTTACAGAGGTATGGAGGTTACCTCCACAGGAGCAGGTATCAAGGTTCCTGTCGGGGAAAAAACCTTGGGCAGACTTTTCAATACCCTTGGTGAAACCATTGACGGTGGTGAAAGCCTTGAAAATCAGGAGCATTGGGAAATCCACAGGGACCCGCCCTCATTTGAGGAGCAAAGTCCCGGTGTTGAAATCCTTGAAACAGGCATTAAGGCTATCGACTTACTTGCACCTTACGCAAAGGGCGGTAAAATCGGTCTTTTCGGCGGTGCCGGTGTTGGCAAGACCGTTCTTATTCAGGAGCTTATCCGCAACATAGCCACAGAGCACGGCGGTTACTCAATCTTCACAGGTGTTGGTGAGCGTTCCAGAGAGGGCAACGACCTTTGGGTTGAGATGAAGGAGTCAGGTGTTATTGAAAAGACAGCACTTGTATTCGGTCAGATGAACGAGCCACCGGGAGCCAGAATGAGGGTTGCCGAAACAGGCCTTACAATGGCGGAATACTTCCGTGACAGAATGAATCAGAATGTTCTGTTGTTTATAGATAACATCTTCCGTTTCACTCAGGCAGGTTCAGAGGTTTCTGCACTTCTTGGCAGAATGCCCTCTGCCGTTGGTTATCAGCCAACACTTGCCACAGAAATGGGTGAGCTTCAGGAGAGAATTGCATCAACAAAGAACGGCTCCGTAACATCTGTTCAGGCGGTTTATGTTCCTGCCGACGACCTTACAGACCCGGCTCCGGCTACAACCTTTGCCCACCTTGACGCAACAACCGTTCTTTCAAGAAAAATTGTTGAACAGGGTATTTATCCGGCTATCGACCCACTTGAAAGCACATCAAGAATACTTGAGGTTGATGTTGTGGGCAAGGAGCATTACGAAACCGCACGAAAAGTACAGGAAATTCTCCAAAAGTACAGGGAATTACAGGACATTATCGGCATTTTGGGTATGGATGAGCTTTCCGACGACGACAAGGTAACAGTTTACCGTGCAAGAAAAATTCAGAAGTTTTTGTCACAGCCTTTCCATGTTGCGGAAACATTTACAGGCGTTCCCGGCAAATATGTACCGCTAAAGGACACAATACGCTCCTTTAAGGCTATAATTGACGGTGAAATGGACGAATATCCCGAGGCTGCTTTCTTCAATGTTGGTGACCTTGATGATGTTATTGCCAACGCAAAGGCAATGAAAGAATAATTTTAAAAGGTGATACAAAGTGGATGTTTTCAGCTTAAAAATTCTTGCCTCGGACAAGGTGGTTTTTGAGGGCAAATGTGAAAAGATGACAATACCCTGCTTTGACGGAGAAAAGGGTATTCTTGCCCACCACGAAAATATACTTATGGCGACAAATGTGGGTATAACAAAGTTTACGCCACAGGGCGAAAAGGAGCAGGTGTACTTTACAGGACTGGGCTTTATTGAGGTGCTTAACAATGATGTGATATTTTTGGTACAGACCAGCGAACGACCTGACGAAATCGACAAAAACAGAGCCTTGGAGGCAAAGGAAAGAGCAGAGGAGGCACTGCGCCAAAAGCGAAGTCAAATGGAATACCACCACTCCCAAGCCTCACTCTCAAGAGCAATGGCTCGTCTTAAGGCTACAAGTAAATATATGTAATAAAAAAGGTTGTTTCCTCTTGCGAAACAACCTTTTGTGTTAGTGTATAAATTTATTATTTCCTCTTCAAAACCACTCTGCCATTTTGTTTGTTTAGGGTGTACTTCCTCATTTTAATTGCAAGTGACAGGGGAATTTTTTGTATTGCCTTTAGTGTGAGCAAAAGGGTAAAGGCAAAAAGCAGTGCAAAAACACCTGACCCGAAACAGGCTATCACCCAAATATCCCTTGAAAAAATGAGAAAGACTCCAAAGGTCAGGGTGAAAACAGCACCCAAAATGAGTAATATATAGCCTACAAAAACGATTGTGCTTAACAGACCGCACTTAATCACCTTTTCGCTGTCACTACCGAAAAAGTCAATTTCCTTTTCCTTTGAATTAAGGGCATTTTTCAAATTATTAATATTGCTTACTTTCATAGAATCACCTTTTTGTTACAAACAGCCTCCCCCAGAGGGGCATTTCCCTTAGCAAGGGAATACCTCATCCGAGGAGCCTTTGTTCACTTGATTATACCACCTCTACTTAACTTTGTCTATTGGTGTGGTGTTTTGCCTGTTATTTCACTAAAATAATTTATGATTATTTACAAAAAATTCATAAAATAAATAATAAATAGGTGTATAATAAACATATAAAAGCAATAATTATATAAAAATATATATAAAAAATGCAAGGAGGAAAAATTATGCTGAAAAAAACAATATCAATCATTCTCACATTAACCCTGCTTTTCACAACCCTTGTTGTGGGTAATGTTGTCTTTGCCGAAACGATAGACAACAGTACAGATGAAAAACAGGGATTTAAGGCCGGGGATACGGTTTACTTTGACTGTAGTGTCTGCGGTTATGTGTGGACAAGCTCCAATGCTGTGGAGTACATTAACTTTACAGAAAACACAAAGGCTGAAAACGGCGGCAGCGTCATCATAGCCGAATGTGACAAGACAAAGTACAACCCTGTTGTGGTTACTGATGTGATTAATAGCTATGTTTTCAGCTATACCTTCACAGAGGAAACCGCAGGTGCAACAGCCCTTAGATTTTGGCGTGGAAGCAGTGAAAAGCTGTGGAACAACTCACCACTACTCACATATGAGGACTACCAAAGCGGTAAAAACCTTATTAAAGCAGATAATCTTGAGGGTGACGGAAGTATAGGCACATACAGTGCATCAGCTCCTATTTTTGATGAGGGGTTGAAATTTAGCTACGGAAAAGTTAACAATCTTTATGCACACGGTGTCAGCGGTAACGATGAGGACACAGAGGCTTGGCAATGTTGGCAACGCAAGAGGGACGCCGGTTCCGGTCTGTTTACTTCCAGTGGAACATACTACTTCTTCTTGCCATCATCAGCAAGTGAAACAAGTGTTGACATCTACAACACATATAATACAGATGTTACAGTTGGCAGTGTGACAATCCCCGGAAATTCCACAGTAACTATGGCTTACACTCCAAACACTACATATGATGTTACTGCAAACGGTGAATCGTATAAGCTGAAGATTATGCGTAGCAGTGCCGAATGTGCAGTCTATGTAAATAACAGCGTACCCTTTGAGGGAATGGATTTGTATACATACCTGTGTCAGAACAAGTCAAACTATGCCAAGGCAACAGGTGCAGTTACCGACAAGGACGGAAATATTGCAAATACTCCTATCAAGAAAATTAAGGGAAGAGGAAACACCTCTTGGGACAAGCCTAAAAAGTCCTTTAACATAACCTTTGACTCGGCTGTGGGTATTGCAGGTATGGAAAAATCAAAGAAGTTTAGCATCTGTGCAAACTTTCAGGACGATACCCTTACAAGAAACCGTCTGCTTTATGACCTTGGTGACCAGGTTGGACTTCCATACAGCTCCGACAGCAGATATTCCGACTTCTACATCAACGGCGACTATATGGGTTCATACCAAATGTGCGAGAAGGTTGAGGTGGGAAGCGGATACCTGATTAACGACATCACCGGGGAAGAATACCTTAACAGTGACGGAACTTTGGCAAGTGACTTTGCCTTTGCGTTTAAGATTGACAGTGGAATTGATTACGATGACTTTTACTTTAATGCAAGTAACAACAACCTTATTGTAATTGCACCGGAGCTTACATCTGCTGATAAGTACTACAACGAGGTTAAGACTTACATCTCGGAAAAATTCACAGAGATGTATAACGCACTAAAGAACAATTCCTCAAATCTTTCACAGCTTGTGGACATAGACTCTTGTGCAAAGATTTTCCTCATTAACGAGCTTGGCAAAAACTGGGATGCCGGTGCCGGTTCATTCTACTTTGTCTATAAGCCTGACGAAAACGGAAAATACAAATTCTACGCATCCCCAACTTGGGATTACGACAATTCCCTTGGCAATGCAAAGGGTGTTTCAGGCGACCTTTACAATATGGGTGTTACTGACTACGAAGAGCCAACAGGACTTTTTGTAACCTACAAGGGTGGCAGAAAGTCAACAACAAATGTTGCATCCCTTATGTACAGAAACACAGAGCTTAACAAGAGAATAGGTGAGGTTTGGTACGAAAGCTTTGTACCTGCTATTGAATTTATTCTTAAAGGTTCAAACATAACAAGTGGTGAACTGTACTCTCGTGATACCTACTACAACCTTGTTAAAAATTCTGCGGATATGAACTATGAGTCAGGTTGGCTGTTGTATTCTGTGCCGGGCTGGCTTGCAAGTCACAACTCCCTTAACAAGTGCAGTTTTGACTATACCACAAAGAAATATTCACAGAGCAGTACTGCTACAAAGTATAACGACACTACCTTTAAGGGTGTTTATGACTATATGATAGACTGGACAACAAGCAGAAGTGCTTGGCTTTCCAACCTGTTTATTAATTACTATGTTGCCCCTACAAAGCCAACAACTCCAACAACTCCTACAACTCCTACAACTCCTACAACTCCAACAGCTCCTACAACTCCAACAGCTCCTACAACTCCGCCACAGGAACACGAGGTTGGGGAAAATACCCTTGTTGAGTTCCATTTTGACAGCACAGGCAAGGTTGCCGAGGACAAGCTGACTGAATACGGTGACAAAACAGGCTACAAGGCAACCTTTGGCGAGGCTACACTAAAGACTTCTGTTGACGGAGTAAACGACAGAGCCCTTGAATGGTCTGTTGCAGAGTACGGTGCAGAGGGCAATGAGATGGTACCTCTTATGACAGCGGGTAGTAAAAACCCATGGGGTGACAGTCCTTACATAGATGTTTCCCTTGACGCAAGCCGTTACAGCGACCTTTCTTTCTCTTTTGAAATGGCAGGAAGTAAAAAGGCACCGGCATCTTGGGCACTTTGGTACAGCATTGACGGTACAAACTTTAATAAGATTGACAATACAGATTTCACAATCTCCCTTGACAACAGAAAGCTGATGACAGCTTACCTTAACAATTTTAAACTTCCAAACAAGTGTAACGGAGCCGGTAATCTCACCTTAAGAATTAGAGCAATGTCCAAAACAACTGTGTCAGGCGGTTCAACAAGTGACGACCCAACAGGCGGTGAGGTTGCAATCAACAACATTAAACTGGAGGGCAAGTCCACAAAAACTCCTCTTGCCGGTGACTCCAACCTTGACGGAGTTTTGACAGTACAGGACGCAGTTGCAATTCAAAAGGCAAATGTTCACCTCCTAAAGCTTAACAAACTTCAAACAAAAGCCGCCGACTTTGACGGTAACGGCGAAGTAAACATCAAGGACATCACAGGAATACAAAAAAAGGTTGCACAGCTTGTGTGATAAGTCTTGATTACAGTGAATAAATAATTCTATAAAAGAAAAAACCTCTCGGTATTTAGTATCGGGAGGTTTTAGTTTACAGATAGCCTTCCTCAGACGAGGAAGGTGGTACGCTTGCGTGACGGAAGGAGGGAAAAAGTGTTCTATTTTGCTCATTTTGTCTTTAGATTATAGTATGGTTTATTGTTCTGACTCAAACTTTAAAATCTAAAGACCTACCAAGATGTATAGACTACTTTTTCACTCCCTCAGTCGCCGTTGGCGACAGCTCCCTCATCCGAGAGAGCCTTTGTTTTACTAACATTTCGCTGAAAAGGGAATACCTCATCCGAGGGAGCCTTGTTAGGCTGATAATTTTTGTTTCATATAACTTCTTGAAAAAATTTTCAAAAAAATAAAAAAATTTTCAAAAATCTGTCCCATTTTTTCATTTTCTCTTGTTGTATATAATGTGAAAACAATTTATAATACAATTATGGCTTGTTTTCTAAACTTTTATTTAGAAAGGGAAAAATTATGAAAAAACTAATATCAATTCTACTCACCATTGTTACACTGCTTTCGGCATTAGTTGTAATGCCATCGGCAGGTGCAGAAACAAGTTCATCAGAAAAAACAACATACATACCCAAACACCTTGTTTATTCAAACAAATACGGTACTGTTTATGTTGATGGCAAAAACAATTTAGTGGCAGAGTCCGCAAAGGGAGAAAAGGTCACTTTAGTAAAGATGCAGCCGCCAGAATGTAATTCTTTTTATATGTGTGGTAAAAAGGTGATTTACAAAGAATGGTACTCAGGCGAAGTGTATTCAATTGGGATTGACGGAAAAAACAAAAAGAAAATTTTAGATGCTGGTTATTGCCATTTTCTCGGTGGATATGGTGACGA
>JAQXVY010000005.1 GCA_029225165.1 Oscillospiraceae bacterium | reverse complement strand
CTGCCCCGGCGACTGGTTATATTCAAGACTGGGTAATGTGGCAAAGGAGGTTACAAAAGCACTCAACACCCCAAACAAAAAAGGTTCTACAAGCAAAGAAAACACCACAAAGAAAAAATCCATTGACTCCATTGCCCGTGAGGTCATCAACGGCAAATGGGGCAACGGCACAGACCGAAAAAAGCAACTTACCAAAGCAGGATACGATTACAACGCTGTACAGAAAAGAGTCAATGAACTTTTAAAATAACTAAACACAAAAGCATTTATGCCCGTTGGAGATTAATTTCTCTGACGGGCATTATTTTTTTTGCCTATTTTAAAATTTTTTTAAAATTTTTTAAAAAACCGTCCTTTTTATGTCATTCTCAAGGCTAACAAATAGAGGGCAACACATAAGGCTCTCGGAATTGGATGTGCAATGATGAAACATAATCTTCATATTAGTGTTTCAGACAACCCGCAAAGGCCCCGGCACAAACTACGCCACAACAGGAAAGTTTACAGGCAAGGAAATTTTCACCATTGTTGAAACAAGACAAGGAACAGGCTCTGATAAAGGCTGGGGCAAGCTGAAATCCGGTGCCGGCTGGATTTCACTGGACTATGCAACAAGAATTTAATTGAATATCTTTAAAGCAATGGCAGGCGACATAAAGCTGTCGCCTGCCATCGTCCGCATTGCTATTAAAGATTTGAAATAAGCTGGGTTAATAAAAACAGAACAACGATATAGAGAAAAGGGTGGTAAAAGCACATTGCTGTTTAGACTTAAACAGCGTACAGACATTGTTTAAACTTGGATATGGAAAATTTCCTGAATATATGATATAATTTAATGTATATAAAATTTGCAATTAAATTGTTATTTCTTTTTATCAGGGAAAGAGAGCGAAATATATGACAAAATCCATTAATAGGAATAAAAATACCGCAATAATTGTTGTGTTGTTGATTGTTTGTGCTGTCGTTTTCCGCATTTTAGGAAATAACGGTATTTATCCTATAACTCTCGGACTGTCACGCACTTTTATCTATATCGGTCTGTATATCCGGTGGGGGATTTCCGTCAGTAAGCGTATTGTTCAGACACAGGTGCGCCGTAATCTGATTGCTGTAGCTTTACTTAATGTTTTTTGGTTTGTCATAAGGTCAATGAAATATTATTTTGTATCCGACCCTGCTTTGTCAAGACAGCTGTGGTATTGGTACTATTTTCCAATGCTTTTCATTCCTTTTATCTCCGTATTGGTTTCCCTGTCACTGGGCAAGCCGGAAAATTACCGTCTGCCGAAATGGACATCTCTTTTATATATTCCTACCTTAATTTGTCTTATTTTGGTAGTGACAAACGATTTTCATCAGCTTGTTTTTGCTTTTCCTGCCGGAGAAGTATGGTCAGACAAGAATAACGACTATGCTTTCGGATACTTTCTTGTAATTATATGGGAAATCATCTGCGCATTGACCGCATTTACTATTATGGTAATCAAATGCCGATTATCTCAAAGGAAAAAATATCTGCCGCTTAGTCTGCTGTGTATATGCTTTGTATATGCTTTAATCTATGCAAGCGGTGCAGAGTGGATGCGAATTATCGGCGGAGATATTACTGCGATTCAGTGCTTATTTGTTACAGCCATACTTGAAAGCTGTATCCAATGCGGTCTGATACAGACAAATACAGGATATGATTCACTGTTTGAAGCCGGAACATTAAAAGCGCAGATTACCGATACTGACTATAATATCCGATACACCTCCGCCAATTCACCACAGCTTTCGGAAAATGTTATGCGGTCGGCAGAAAACGGAGCTGTCAGCCTTGATAAAAATACCGTACTTAAAAGCAATCCAATCGAAGACGGTCATGTTCTTTGGCTGGAGGATATTTCAGATATAGCCGCTTTGCTCAAAGAGCTTGAGGAAAATAAAGAGACGATTGCAGAAAGCAATCTTCTTGAGCAGGAAAACTATCGTACAAAGCTTAAAATAAATACCCTACAGGAAAAGAACCGTCTGTATGATCTTTTGCAGGATCAGACTGCGCACCAGATTGATTTGCTTGACAGTCTTTTTGCTCAGTACAATACGGAAACAAATTATGAAAAGCGCCGCAGTCTGCTTGCAAAAATTGCAGTAATAGGCGCTTACATAAAACGCAGGGGCAACTTAATGTTTATCGGCGAGAAATCAGCAACAACCGATACGGCGGAACTGTTGCTGTGCCTTGAAGAATCCTTTGCAAATCTTGAGCTTATGGGCGTAGAGTGCGCTATTGATATTCCCGGTAACAATAAAATTGATACAACGGACGCCATTCGTGTGTATGACTTTTTTGAATCAGTGACGGAAACCGCTATAGATGATATGGGTTCAGTCTGGCTGAAAGCCCGAAGTGTTAAGAATTTCGTCATCTTTCATTTGGAAGTGGAGTGCAAAAGTCCCCTTGATGAATTTTCCCGACTTGCGGAAAACAGTCATTTTGAGGACGACATATGGAGCTTTACCCTAGAGGTAAAAAAGGCAGGTGAACAGTTGTGACTACCTTTTATCAGACTTCGTCAGCAGAGCAGTCCTTGTTTATGATTTGTCTTTTCTTATTGCTAATCGTTACCTTGTTTTATTTAATTGTTTCTCATTACAGATTTCAAAGCAGATGTAACAGATATCTAAATTTGGGTATTTTCCTAACTCTGTTTGCGCTGTTATCAATATTGGGCGAAGGGTTTAGGAAAATTAATATACAACAGCCGTACAAAATCTTGTTGCCACTACCTATGTGGATGCTATGGTGCATTGTGGGAGTGTCAAGTGTACTGCTGATTTGTGAAGCTGTTGTCCGGTATCGTCAAAGAGGTAAAAATCTCAGTCGAAATTCTGTCAAGGAGGCAATAGATACCCTGCCCGACGGAATTTGTTATTTTACCACCTCAGGTGCTGTCAAGCTGTGCAATCTTCAAATGCACCGTCTGTTCCGCAGTTTGGCACAAAGCGATATGCAAACATTTGAGGAATTACAGAAAGCTTTGGAGGAATGTGATACAAAAAGCGGTATCATAAGGCTCCCTGATGTCAAGCAAACTTATCTTTTCCCAAATGGAAAGGTGTGGCGTTATTCCCAGACAGAGATAACTGCCCTCGACGGTGTTGCCTACACAGAGGTAATATTTTCCGATGTGACAGAGCTTTATGAAAAGAACCTGAAACTAAAGGAGCAGACAGGACAGCTGAAAAAAATTTCCCGTGACTTAAAGGTTCTTTCGGATAATGTTTCAACTATGACAAAGGAAAAGGAATTGTTGTCGGCTAAAACAAGACTGCACGACCGTATGAGTGCAGGAATCCTTGCAATGCGTCAGATTTTGCAACAGGAGCAGACTACTGAGGAAGCCGTTGACGCCGTCAGTTTGTTCCAAAAAGCAGTAAGTGCTATAAAAAACGATAATGAATACCCGCTTCAGCGTGGCGAGCTTGCAGAATTTATGCGTGATGCCGATACAATCGGTGTAAAAGTTGAGCTTAACGGAGAATTACCTCAACAGCAGGAAGTGTACAGAGTGTTTATGATAGCAATGCGTGAGTGCCTTACAAACAGCGTTCGTCATGCCAATGCCACAATTCTCACTATTGATATACATAATGATGATTGTTCTGCTTCAATATGCATCACAAACAACGGAAAACCACCCGAAAGCAATGTAACACCCAAAGGGGGACTTGTGAATCTTTACAATCATATTACTAATTTGGGTGGTACTATGGAAATACAGTCAAATCCGTACTTTGAACTGATTGTGACTTTGCCGAAAACAAAGGAGGGAACAGGATGAAGCAGGTGCTAATCGTAGAGGACCAGCGAATGCCCCGTGAAAATATGGAGAGGATAATTTCCGACAGCACAAGCTATAAGCTTGTGGCAAGCATAAGCAGTGCAGAGCTTGCCGTTATAAAATGTCAGCGACAGCATATCGACCTTGTTCTGATGGATGTATGCACAACAGGTAGCAAGGACGGAATTGAAGCCGCTGCCGAAATCAAAAAGCGGTTTCCAAGAATAAAAATTATTATCGTCACATCTATGGTTGAGGTAGGCTATCTCGACCGAGCCAAAGCCGCAGGAGCAGATAGCTTTTGGTACAAGGATGTAAGCCGAGAAACGCTGATTGATGTGATTGACCGCACAATGTCAGGGGAGCATATTTTCCCCGACAAGTCGCCTGTTGTACAATTAGGTCGTGCCACCAGTGCCGAGTTTACAGCAAAGGAAATTGAAGTCCTACGCCTTGTGTGTGACGGTTTGGAATACAGCGAGATTGCAGAAAAGCTGTGCGTATCCGTCAATACGGTCAAAACCCATGTTTCCCACATTCTGCAAAGAACAGGCTATACCAACAAAACCCGACTTGCTATTGCAGTTACCAACAAAAAATTCATTATTCCCAGCATTCCCGAGGATAATGAATAACTGATACTTCTAAATAATCCCCGATTTCATTTGTGAAGTCGGGCATTTTTATATGAAAAATCACCCATATGGGTGATGTGCAATTAAAAATCCGGTTGTATAATAAAAAAGGAAAAAAGATACAATGGGGTGCGTTAGAGAGTATAGTTAAAATACTCATACCAGAAGGTAAAAATCAGATTATTAATTAACTTAACGGAGGTATTCAAATGAAAAAAATTCTGGTTTTAATGATAAGCATAGTGATGGTATTTTCATTCACCGCTTGTGGCGGTAATGACGAAAAAGGTGGTAGCTCAGACAGTGGCAACGCCTACAATCTTGATATGAAGTCCACAGAGGCACAGCCTATGGCTACTGAAAGGGCAAGCGCAGATGTGCTGAGAGAAACTGCTCAAACCTACTTCGGCGGAATGAACTACTTTGAAGGCACAGAACAGGCAGACTATACTTATGATGATGTCAAGGAGCATATCGGAGTTGATGCGTCTGAGTATAAATATGACGAAGAACGTCAGGCTGAGCTGTATATATGGTATGTTGACGGTGATGATAAAGCTATGCTGAATGTATGGTTTGTTGACGGCAAGCTGAATGCCAGCGGTGCTATGAACTTAATTTAAATAACAAAACACCGGAGGCTTGCTTTGGCAAGCCTCTTTGTGAATTATATTATAAGTGTTTCCTTAGGCTTTATGGTAAATTTTTTTA
Organism: Oscillospiraceae bacterium; assembly: GCA_029225165.1. Lineage (GTDB taxonomy): Bacteria > Bacillota > Clostridia > Oscillospirales > Acutalibacteraceae > Ruminococcoides. The sequence goes on along the minus strand of JAQXVY010000005.1, from coordinate 19,854 downwards.
GAAAAAAAAGGAGGTGGACTAATGAAGAGAGTCGTTGTAGATATGCAAAACGCCTTGTTTGCTGACGCCATAGCAACTGCACTGCGTGATTTTGATTCGGATTTTGAGGTTTTTCCCAGTGAAAGCCCCGACAAAACAACGGATATGTGTTCCGATACAGAGGCGAATGTCCTTATAATGGAGGTCAATTCCTACACGCCGTGGAAAATTGAGGAGCGAATGAAAATCCGTGATGAAGTAAAATCATATTGCCCTGATTGTAAAATCGTTCTCGTGGTAGACGAAAATACCGAGAAAAAATTAGCCGATAAGGTTCGCCGAGCCAAAAAAGACGGACTTATCGACAATTTCCTTTACGGCTCGGTATCTGCCACCTATCTGTCGGCAGTTGTCGATACTCTCTGATAAGACGCAAAAAATGACAGTATTTAAAATGAAAAAACTTATAGAAAAGAGTTTGGTATTTATGAGCATTTTATTTGTAACTATGTCGCTTTTCGGCTGTAACAAAAATCCGGTAAAGCCTGACAGTGAGATTACTTCAGTTTCAATTTCTCAAAATCATATGGACAGAACATTCTGCTATAGCTTCAGGGTAAGGAAAGAAAAGGACAGTTACCTTTTTGACGCAGAATGTATTCTCGTTGACTATGATAATAACGAATACAGTGAAGTGAATTTTACCGACAAAGAAATAACCAAGGAAGAATTTGAGAAATTTGCAGGTCTTGATAAAAAGTATGATTTTATCAGCCTGAAAAGGCCTAAAAAGGAAAAGAAAAGTAAAATCTTTGCCCTTGATGAAACAACCGCCTACTTTACGGTTAGATACGGAGAAGATGCTTTTTCACTCTACCCAAACGGAGAATGCTACAGCGAGGTTTCCGAAAACTTTTTTGCTCTTGCCGAAAAGTACAACAGCAAAGCAATAAATAAAAATTAAAATAACAAAGGAGAAATTATTATGGGATTATTTGATATGTTTACAAGCAAAGCGGCAAATGAAATTGGCAAGGCAGTAAAAAAGGGTGTCACAAGTGCCGTTAACAATAAGAAAGAGAAGATTGTTTTTAACAGTCTGCCCGAAAGCTACGAGGAGTTTATAAATTTGCCACAGGCATCATTGTCAACTCCTTGCCAAACGGCGGCTATGGCAGTCCTTGCATTTTGCTTTTATCCAAAGGACAAAGAGCTTTGCTATAAAATGATTGACTTTTTGCGTGGCCCAAGACCAATGAACGGCTCGGATAAGCAATTTATTACCGACCGTTTTCGTGACAAGGACTATGTACCAAGGTCATACTTTGCAGGGGCAACACCAAGCAACGATTATCAGCCTACTGCACCCTATACGGTAGAGGTGAGAGAAAATCAGTACACCTATTCCGTAGACGGAATTGCAAAGCTGTTTATTCCCTCCGGTGGAGCAGACGACCCACGACCGGTACAACTGCGAAAGGCAAAGGACGGAAAGTGGTATCTCTGGGAATATTCAAGCATTCTTTCAGGAATCCGCCAGCCGGAAAGCAGTGACCCTTGGGCATAAACAGCAATATCGTAAACTGAATAATAATTACACACCACAGTATGTGTCCTCATTCTGTCATTCAGAGGGAGCGTAGCGACTGAAGAATCTGAAAGGATAGCAGTAGTGATTAAACCGACACTATTAGGTTATGGGAAAGTATGATTTCTCTGACATAGTGGGTGGTAGAGGAGCGGGATTCCTCGGCAGGCTCGGAATGACAGTGTGGTGACTGGTAACGACAGTGTGGTGGATTTACATAAGTTGATGACATTATCATAAAAAACAGGAGGTGAAAAAATGAATATTATAGGAAAATGGAAAGTTAAAAAAATCGGAGTTTTTCAGCCGGATTTCACCATTAAAATGCTTACACCTGCTGAGCTTGAAACCCTTGAGGACGGTGATGAATACCTTAAAATGGCAAAGGTGATAATTGAATTTCTCCCTGACGGCACAATGAACACATTACTCCCTGTGCCAAAGGAGCTTGAAAGTCAGTTGATTGCAGAGGGCAAGAAAATTGTTGACGGCTTTGGTATTATGGACACAACAACATGGAAAGAGGAAAAGGGAGAGTACTTTTACGACACAAAAATTGAAGGCGAAATTTTTGGCGAAAAGGTATCCTCCTTTGAAAAATTAGCAATAGAGGACGATTGTATTTTATACAGTCAAATGCTTTTGGAAAAAAACAACTAATTTTCAGGAGGTTTTTATGAAAACTAAAATATCAAAAAAGGTTTTAAGCCTGCTGCTTGCGCTGACTATGGTGCTGGGAATGCTCCCGATAATGGGAACAACCACGGCGCTTGCCTACACAGGCAACGGCACAAAGAGCAGTCCCTATGTTGTCACCACCTATGACGAGCTGAAAAGCCTGATGCAGAATGCCCCGACAGACAATATCCGATATATCAGGCTGGGCACAGACATCAAATTCAGTGAGAGCAAGAATGACTGTTCACTGAGCCTTACAAGCTCGTTGCAGAGGGTCGTTCTTGACCTGTACGGACACACCATCTCCCGTTCGGGAACTACAAATGATGAGGCGGTAATTAATGTAACGATCGGTGATCTCACCATTCAGGACAGCATTGACGGCGGTAAGGTTGTCGTCAGTATGAACGGCGGCGACATTAAAACTGCTTTACTTGTATCAGGTGAAGGCAAACTGACCGTTTATGGCGGCACATTTGATTCCAACGGACGCGCCATAGTGACGCGGGGCGGCAACACTGTAGTTAACGGAGGTACCTTTTTAGGACCATTCTATTATTATACCGCTGTTTTCGAATCAGGTGTTGTTACCGTCAACGACGGATATTTCTGTGAGATGGATAACGGCCTTGCAATCAATATAACTGACGCCGATGTTACACTCAACGGCTGTACGCTCAACGGTTCTCTGTCTGTTCAGACAGATATCTGGGACTATATTCCCGACAAGCGCACGGCACTTCTCGACAATGAGATTGCTGTTACCCCTCAAACCTATCACGGCAAGGATCTGAAAGCCGAAAACGGTAAAATTGAAATCATTTTCACCGACGGCAGCGAGAAATATCCCTATCTGGTCAGTAATTATATAGATCTAAAGGCGATGATGCAATACGCCCCAATGGACGGCAGCGTATGCAATATAAAGCTGGCAAGTGATATCACATTCCAAAGCAACGAGAAAAATTTTTCTTTGATGTTGATATCCAGTGCTCAAAATGTAGTTGTGGATTTGAACGGACACACACTTACACGTTCGGGAAAAACAGAGGACGAGTGCATTTTTGGGGTTGCAGTCGGTGCACTCACCATAAAGGATAGTGTAGGCGGCGGCAAGGTTGTCGGTATCAAGGGAGATGGAAATTTGCTGTGCAACCTATATGTAGGAGGCAACGGTAAGCTCACAGTTGACAGCGGCACCTTTGAAGCAGAGGAAGGTTTTCCTCTGTTGACATTTGGCGGCACCACCGTAATCAACGGCGGCACATTTGTGACGGAGAGCGGAAAATGTGCCGCAGCGAATTTTATTAATAGCACGGCTACGCTCAACGGCGGTACATTCCGCAACAACTTAAGTATCAATACCGATGAGGACAGGTCTGGAATCTGGATACACAAAAACTCCAATGTTACTGTCTATAGCTGCGATACTTTGGGTAGTATCTGGACAGATAGCTTTGATGTAATTGCACCGGGAATCTCCGTGCTTGGTACAGATAAATACGGCACGACCTATTCTGTAAGCGACGCTGCCGCGCTCAAAGAGGCTTATATGCTCAGTATCGGCAGGCTTATCAGCCAAGTCGCCATCACCGGCATTGACACACCCAAAGTGGGAAATAAGCCTGATACCTCCGCAACAGTCAATGTGACCGGTGCGGACAACGCAGGTGTTACATGGTACGACTGGACTGACAACAAGACCCTTACCTCAAGTGATGTATTTAAAGTCGGACACGACTATATGGTTATGGTGACTTTGAACGCCAAGAGCGGCTACATATTCAGCACGACTGACAGTAATAAGTTGAACATCAGCGTCAACGGCAACAAGGGTTTCTTGTGGCTTGCCAACCCCCAAAGAGTGCAGTGCTGCTATAATTTTGAAACACTCACGGAGCCGCAACCCGTAATCACAACACAGCCCTCAGGCGGTCATTCCTTAACTATGGGTGATTCAATCGTTCTGAAAATAGAGGCTGAAAATGCCAATGAATACATCTGGCACATTATTGATGAAGAGGGAAAGGAGCTTACCTGGAACTACCTTTCTAACAACGGCTATGCAAATCCTCAGGTGGAGTCAGGTGGCAAAATGCTTTTTCTCAGAAATGTATCTGACTTTATGACCGGAAAACGTGTTTACTGCCAGGTAAAAGGCTACGGCGGAACGGTTATGTCGGATATAGTTACCTTGTCCGTAGATAAGGTAATCAAATACTGCAACGATTTGTATTTTGAGGATCTCGACCAAATATGGAATCACAAGACAGTAGGAGATTTTAAAAATCCGAAAAACGACGCCGACGCTCCCTACACCATCGGTAATGTAAGGTGGGAGATGTTCAGTAAGATTCTCAGCGACGATTTTGATTTTGCAGACGGAGATAATGTGGCAGTTAGAATTGATGTTATTCCAAAGGAAGGATATACATTCTACAGCACTGTATTCGGAAAGCTTAACGGAATAGATTCCTATGCTACAATTAAAAATGAGGACGGCAGTCGTTCTATCGTATTTAATATGACGATAACCACCCCTGACGAATACAAAACACAGGATATTGAGCTTTCGGTTGCAGAGCCTGTTGCAGGAAAAACACCTGCAACAACAGCAGTTTGTACATCAGGCTACGCAGTACCGGGAACACCTGCCTGGACACCTGCAGATGAAACCTTCAAAACCAATACAGAATATACAGTTAAAATCCCTGTAAAAGCCGAGTATGCTTGGGGCGACACCTCAACCGTAACAGCAAAGGTAAATGGTAAGGACGCAACATTTATTGCGGAGTATAAAGGCGGAAAACAGTACGCTTATTACGTTGAATATACCTTTGATGCAACCGGCTCCGAAATTGCACAGGATTATGACATTACAGTAGAGAACGGAAAAGCCTATAACAGTTCAGGGGAAGAAATTACTAAATGCAACGAGGGTGCAACGGTTACTCTGAAAGCAAATGACCCTCCTGAGGGAATGGATTTTGACAGGTGGGAGGTTGTAAGCGGAGATATTACTCTTGCAGATGAAACCGACCCTAATACTACCTTTGTAATGCCTGCTAATGAAGCAAGTGTTAAGGCAATCTATGATTTAATTCCTCACACTCACATCTTCGATTCGGAAATAATAAAAGAAAAGGCTTTAAAAACTCCTGCCGACTGCGAAAATGACGCAGTTTACTACAAGAGCTGTTCTATCTGCGAAGAAATCAGCGACACAGAAACCTTTACAGCAACAGATTCAGCACTTGGACACAGCTTTAAAAATTATGTAAGCGACAACAACGCAACCTGTACAGCAGACGGCACAAAAACTGCAAAGTGCGAAAGATGTGACGAAAAAGACACAGTTACAGACACAGATTCAGCCAAAGGTCACAAATATTCCGAGGAATGGAGCAAGGACACAACTCACCATTGGCACCAGTGTTCTGTATGCTCGGATAAAAAGGATACTGAGGAGCATATTCCTAATATAGCAGAACCCACAGAAACACAGGCAAAGGTTTGTACTGTATGCGATTATGTAATTGCCGACAAACTCCCTGCTAAAAACGGAACAGTCATTGTTGACGGCAAAACTGTACTTTACATTGACGGAACAGCGGTAGAGGGTACAAATGTTGTTAATTTTGAGGGCGAAACCTATGCTGTTGTAAAAGGCTATGTTGTAACAGGCAAAATTCAAACTGTAACAATAAGCGGAAAAACATACATAGTTGACAAAAGCGGAGTAATTATAAAGTCCGGCAAAAACAGGCTTGTAAAGGTAAACAGCAGTAAGTGGTATGTGGTAAACAAATACGGCATAGTCATCAAGGCAAAAAGCGGAAATACCCTTGTAAAGGTAGGAAGTAAAACCTATATTGTGAACAAATACGGTTTAGTGCAAAAGACAACCAAGAGCAAGCTACTTAATGTAGGCAAAAAGACCTATGTTGTGGTAAAGGATAGCGTTCTCACAGGAAAAACCCGAACAATTACTATCAGCGGAAAGACATACATAGTTGACAAAACCGGAACTGTTATAAAATCCACAGCAAACAAGCTTGTAAAGGTAAGTAAAAACAACTGGTATGTTGTAAGCAAAGCGGGAACAGTAATAAAGGCTAAAAAGGGAAATATCCTTGTAAAGGTCAGCAAAAAATCCTACATAGTTAATAAAAAAGGCTTAGTTCTAAAGAACAAGAAATCCGTAAAGGTAGGAAAAAAGACCTACAAAATCAACAAATACGGTATTGCAACCCGAAAAAAATAACGGAAATAAAAGTCCAATATAAATAATTATGCCACTGTTGAATTTCATTTCAACAGTGGCATATCTTTAAAATAAGAGATTTGTTCCAAATAAGAACCGCAATTTTGATACAAAGAGTATCTTAATTGCGGTTCATTTTTTATTTGTGTGCTCGGCACGCATTATTACTTGGTGGTGAAAGTTCTGCGAGAACAAACTTGCAGGTCTTTTTATAGGTATGATTTGACGGTTACATTTGACGGTTAAATCAGAACATTAAGACGGGAACAAAACTTATTCCTATATAATGAGTTGTAACAAATCTGAAGGCTTTGATTTTATTGAAAAACATTAAAATATGGCTCTGTACTATGGTTTTCCGTAGTGCCGAGCCAGTTTTTTATGTCTTTTTCTTAAACTTCGGAAATCCGGTCGTCTGGGCTGCATATCTGTCAGAAAGAATGACCCTTTAGCGATAGGAGGACTAGAGATATGACAGATGAACAGCGTCAGAAGATTATAAATCTCCGTTCTGCCGGAAACGGATATAAGAAGATTGGTAAGTTGCTCGGCTTATCAGAGAATACGGTGAAAAGTTTCTGCCAACGAAGAAAGCTCGGCGGAGCGGTTGTTAAATCCAATACTGAAGTCACGGTATGTAAGTGTTGCGGAAAACCGGTACCGCAGAATCCCGGAAGGAAGCAGAAAAAGTTCTGCTCCGACCAATGCAGAATGAAATGGTGGAACAGCCATCTTGACCAGGTGAACAGAAAAGCAAACTATGACTATATATGTCCCGTATGCAAAAAGACTTTCACGGTTTACGGCAATGCTAATAGAAAATATTGCTCCCATGAATGTTACATTGAGGACAGGTTTGGTGGTGGCAGATGATGAGCTATGAAGAAGGAAAGCGTGAAATTATCTTCCAAATGACAATGAGCACCGCCCGTCAGATGCTCGAAAAGGGATTGATTTCCGAGGAGGAGTACAAGCAGTTTGATACAAAGATGCAACAAAAATATAGCCCTATATTCGGCACTTTATTCTCGAATATTAACTTGCAATAGTGCGGTTACTACGGTAATATCACCATACCGGGAGGTGGTTTAATGCCAAGAATTACACAAATTTCACCGAGTGTACCAAAGATAAAGACAAAGCTGAAAGTTGCGGCTTATGCCAGAGTTTCTATTGAAACCGAAATGTTGATGCATTCTCTTTCGGCACAGGTGAGTTATTACAGCTCCCTTATTCAAAAGAACCCCGAATGGGAATATGCCGGGGTCTATGCTGATGAGGGAATAACAGGAACGAGTACATTACATCGTGATGAGTTTAATAGACTGGTCGCAGATTGCGAAGCCGGCAAAATCGATATGGTGCTTGTTAAGAGTATCAGCCGATTTGCGAGAGATACAGTTGATTGCCTAAATACCACAAGGCATTTAAAAGAGCTTGGAATAGCCGTTTATTTTGAACGAGAGAAAATCAACTCTCTTGCTGAAGACGGAGAATTTATGCTTACGCTGCTTGCGTCTTTTGCACAGGAAGAAAGTCGCAGTATTTCAGAAAATATCAAATGGGCTACCAGAAAACGATTTGAAAAAGGCATTCCCAACGGTCACAAGGCACCGTATGGCTATGAGTGGGACGGAGAAATGTTCCGCATTATCCCTGAACAGGGCGAAGTTGTAAAGGAAATTTACAGCAGATACCTTGACGGGGAATCAGCCTACATAATTGCAAAAACTCTGGCAGAGCGTGGTGTGACCGGACAGATGGGAAAGCCTATTGAGCAGACAACCGTCAAGGAAATTCTATCAAGTCGGTCATACACAGGGACGATGGTGCTTCAGAAAAACTACATGACCGAAGGTCATATCCGCAAGAGAAATAAAGGGGAACTTCCTATGTATCTTGTAGATGATATGTTTGAGCCTTTGGTTTCCGAAGAAGATTATCAGAGAGCCTTGGAAATAAGGCAACGGAGAGCAGAACTGTTTCCTAATAACAAGGATAACCTTACAGCTTTTTCAGGTAAGGTAAAGTGCGGATATTGTGGCTTAGGAATCAGCCGAAGAATCTCCGGGAGTAGAAAACGATGGGTTTGTAATACAAGAGAGCGTAAAGGTATGAAGAGTTGTGAATGTCGACCGATTTGGGAAACTGAACTGTTAGATGCTGCTGCACAGGTTTTGGACGGAACTTTTGACGAGAGTGCCTTTTCAAGAGAAGTAAGGCAAGTTACCCTCTATAATGACCGTATAGAGTTTTCAATGCAGAATGGGAACTGCAAAACAATAATTCGTGAGTATAGCGGTAAACGAGGACAGAATGCTTTTACTAACAAGATATGGTGTGGCTCTTGTGGTTGCAAATGCAAGAGAAGTAATTATGGTAAAAAGAAAGTATGGTGCTGTTCACAGCCGAGAACTGTGTGTCAGATGAAACGCTTACCTGAAAGTGAACTTCTTGAGGCGGCTGAAAGGCTGTTAGGTGAAAACTTTCAGGCGAAGGTGGCGGCAGACATTGAGCGTATTATAGTTTCAGATAATACGATAAATTTTGAATTTAAGAATGGGACGGTGAAAATATGGCAAAGAAAGTAAGAACAATACCCGCCACACTAAATAGATTTAATTCTGAACCTGTGACGGCGGTAAGAAAAAGAAGAGTGGCAGGATACGCACGAGTATCAACTGACCTTGAGGAACAGGCAACAAGCTACGAAACGCAGATGACCTACTACAGAAATTACATAGAAAGCCGTGAGGATTGGGAGTTTGCCGGAATGTACTCAGATGAAGGTATCACAGCAACAAACATCAAAAAGCGTACCGGCTTTAATCTTATGATTGAAGATGCCCTTTCAGGGAAAATAGACCTGATTATCACTAAGTCAGTCAGCCGATTTGCACGAAATACAGTTGACAGCCTTACCACAATCCGCAAGCTCAAGGAGAAAGGCATTGAAGTTTACTTCGAAAAAGAGAACATTTGGACATTAGACGCTAAGGGCGAGCTGATGATTACAATAATGAGTTCTCTTGCACAGGAAGAAAGTCGCAGTATTTCAGAAAATACCACCTGGGGCAAGCGTAAGCAGTTTGCAGACGGCAAAGGCAGTGTTGGTTACAGTTGGTTTCTTGGATACGATAAGGACTTCAAGGTAAATGAAAAACAGGCAGATACTGTGCGTTTGATTTACAAACTTTTCATCAGTGGACTATCAATGTACGCAATAACAAAGGAACTGATGAGCCATGGCATTAAATCACCCTCCGGTAAGGATAAGTGGCACATAAGCACGGTAAAATCAATCCTTACTAACGAGAAGTACCGAGGCGATGCACTTCTTCAAAAGCAATACACCTCAGACTTCCTGCAGAAAACCCGAAAAACAAACAACGGTGAAATTCCACAGTATTATGTAGAAGAACACCACGAAGCAATTATACCGCCCGCCCAGTTCGATTTTGTGCAAGCAGAACTTGCCCGCCGAGAGAAAGGCGGTCGATATAGCGGAGTGAATATTTTTTCAAATAAAATTAAGTGTGGGTGTTGTGGCGGTTGGTACGGCTCTAAAGTCTGGCATTCCAAGGATAAATACAGAAAGGTTATTTACCGCTGTAATCACAAGTATGGACAAGATACTCCACATTGTAACACACCGCATTTGACCGAGGAGCAGATAAAGGAAATGTTCCTAAAGGCACTGAATACTTTGGTCGATGCAAAGGCTGAAACAATAGAAAATCTACAGGGACTGATAGATACGGTGTGCCGAACGGATAGCCTTGTGGCTGAACAGGAAAGTTTAGAACAGGAACTGGGCATCATAGCCGAGAACCTTACAAACCTTATCAGAGAAAACGCAAGGGTCGCTCAAGACCAAGATGAGTACGCAAAGAAAGAAGAAAAGCTCCGCACCATTTACGGTGAGAAGCACAATCGTTTTCAAGAATTGGAGGTGCTAATCCAGGAAAAGAATGATACAAAAGAAATTCTCACAAACTTCATTAACAGCCTGCACGACTTGACGGGAGAGCAGACTGAATTTAGGGAAGAACTGTGGGGCGGTTTAGTTGACCATATACGAGTGGACAGCGAGAAAAGCAGCACGGTGGTTTTTCGAGGTGGGATAGAGGTTACTTTAGAATAAAAGAAATAAGATTTGAAAAAAAAGAAGCATACACACTCTCAAAGAGACCGTTGTGTATGCCTTTCTTATGAGTATTATTGCAATTCGTTCAGCAGTGTTTCGATAAACTCTTTTGCATACTTGCGTTTTAGTCTGCTGTGATAAGATTGATTATAGTAGTTTCTTAAGCAGTTATAGCAAGTAGTTTCCTCATCACAACAGTTTTGAGATACCTTGAAAAGAGCTTCTTGCAGAGCTAAAATAATAGCATTTTTATTTGCTAATCTTTTAACATGACCAGCTCCACCAGGCACATTATCATAGATTAGAATATCGTAGCTCTGCATTTCTAAATTCATTTCAACAATACCGTCTATATCAGTTCTTTCAATTTCTAAAGCCTTGCTAACACCTTCAAGAAAAGCGTACATAAATGACAACGCTTTAGAGTAATGATCGTATTCAAGAGAAGTTAAATTTGGGATTGTAAATCGAGCAACATCTGTATGAAAACGATGACCAAGTTTTAACCTGTTTAATTCCGTTCCTATACAGTCAAACATTCGATAATTCTTATGTGATTCAGACAATTGAGGGACAAAAGTCTTTTTATCAGCAATTTTTCCATATCCACAAATCGGACAAACATAGAAATCCGATTTGTTCATTATTAGTAATTCGTCATTGCTGCTTGTTTCCACAAATAATGAATCCCTGATAGAAACAAGATTTTGATCACTAATACCCTTTCCTACATATGATACTTCGCCAGAATAAGAACGTACAGGCTTCATTCTGTTGCTTTTTTTCGTTACTCCAGTCTTAAATCCTAATGTAGGTTCAATAAAATATTCCGAAACCGTTCCATCAAATGCTTCTCCACAGTATCTGCAGTTACGATTATCACCGCCATCTACAAATAAATTGACCTTTTTACAATGGTTGCAAAAATGGAAATACCGTCTGGGAAATTGTGAGGTTTTAGGCAATGTAATATATTTGGATGTATGCTTTTCTTTGTTGACAATAATTTCTGAATCAGGTGCGTATTCTGAAATAGCAATTCTTAAGTCCCGATTGAGGTCGATTGAATTATCTAACACTCCATTTTTATACACCTGAAGATCTACTAAATCAACAGGAAAACCATACTTAGGAATTACGCAGTATTTTGACAGTGATTTAAGAACATCCAGCTTGTGAAGGCGCTCAATTTGTTTTTGATAATATGCTGCGTCATCTAATCTTTCCTCGTTCTTTGCACGTTGCATCGCTTCTTCATATTCTTTTGACACTTCCTTAACAGAATCAATAAAATGATTCAACTTTTCATCATCACCGCCCATTTCATCAAACCACTTAAAATCATGATATTCAGAATAGACAGACTCGGGAAGGATTCCATTATTTATATAATCGTTCAATTCCTTAGGATGAGTGTTAATATAATCCTTTAAATGACTGCCCCCGTTTCCAAACACAAGACCTTCAACAGAATCATAATAAGCAGGATATTTTCTAAAGAAAAAACCTAAACACGCCGCCATAAGATGTCTTATAATGATTTTTTTGTTCAGAACATTAAAATACGGTGGTCGAATAATACCTGAAATCATTTTTTTAGGCTCAAGGAAATAACTGTAATCGTGTGAACCGGTTCCACAGTATGTTAGAATATATGCAGAACTATCTCTCCTTCTGCCGGCTCTTCCTGCTCTTTGCACATAATTTGCAGGTGTAGGCGGAATATTTCTCATAAATACAGTTTCCAGAGTACCAATATCTATGCCCATTTCAAAGGTAGTTGAACAACTCAAAATATTAATTTTTTTATTCTTAAAATCATTTTGATACTGCTTCGCTTCTTTTTTGCTCAACTGTGCGGTGTGTTCCTTAACTACAATTCGTTCAATCTTTTTTGTTTTATATTGTTGCCTGTAAAAATTAGATTCTAAGGCTTCATCAGGATTTACCGGTTCCAATACACCATCACATTTATCGTTGACACATACATTGTGTACATTGTGTGGAGTCAGACCTCCACATTTATTGCAACGATAGAATGTTGAGGTCTTGTAATTCTTTAATACATATTTACTTGCTTGAATTTTATATCCGTTTTGAGAACTTGTTTTTTCTAAAATGCCGCTCGGAATACCTATATTATTAAAAAGCATATATAAAACATCAGTCGCTTCTTCTGCTGAACAACCAAATGTTTTTTCTATATATCTTACCACATAATTATCTGAACGATCGATAGGCAAGAAGCTTCTTATGTGCTTTGCTTTTCTGGTGTTTTTTGGTAACTTAAATAAGATTGAATTATCAAAAGCTCGGTAGTCTAAGTAATCTCTTTTTTCTTCAGTAGTAAGCGTTGATAATGTATAAGAAATCGCTGGCGTTGTTTTAAATATCCCAAAAACAACCTGGATCACTTCTTTTAGATCTTTTTTCGTAATATTATAACGACCAAAAGCTTCGTAAACATCTGTTTCTGTAAATTGGCTCATAACATCATCTATGTTAAGATCAAAGAAATACAATCCTAAGCCTTCTCCGTCATAAGAGCCATCAACTCGCAACAATTCAGTCAACAGTGTAATCCATGCATTTTTATGCGGAGAGAGTCCATTATCAAATAGTTGATATTTCTTTATTGTACATTCTAACACAGAAGCCAATTCATCAACTGAAAGCTCTTTATATCCATATTGCTCAATTGCATCCCAAATTAGCCGCTTTTGAAGCATACGAGTATGATTAGAGTCTAAAAATGTTGCAAAAAAAGCAGCTTGCTGTCTGCTATCCGAAAAAGATAGGAATTGCTTTACTTTGCTCTCTATATTTGACTGTTTAGGTCTTTGCGTCAATGATAACTTGACAGGTAATTGCGGCTGAATTTCATCGTCGTCTATTGCTTCTAATAAAATCTGAGCAATCAATGCAGTTCCCTCGTCTTTACCAAGGTTAAGAGTTTTAATCAAGCCTGTTTTATGCTTGTGTCCACAACAGAGACATTTTTTAAGATTATTGCGTGCACTGTAATCTTCATCTTCAGAATTGGTTACAACTCTATAAATAGTTGTTTCGTATTCTTTTCCGCATTCACAATGCTCAGCGTTTAAGTTACCTGAGGGATATAGGCAACCACATTTGACGCAAATCTTATATTCTTCGAGAGAATCTTGTTCTTCTTCATAAACATTGTCATTTGATAAAAGAAAATAATCCAAAGAAACGTGTTCATTATCACCATAGTTTTCATAAATATCAATTTCTTTATTTTGAAACAGGAAATCAAGGTTATTATGGCGATTATGATGTATTTTTCCGATGATATAAGGTGCATTACAATAGCGACAATTTCCTACCTCGAAAGCTTTCGACTCATTGAGAGTATTAGTTTTGGTAAGAGTTAATGCGGAATCCTTTCCCAATGTAATATACGCACCCGAGATTGGGCGAACAAAAGAATGATATTTCAGGGAGAATAAACCGATATGATTCTTCTCAGCTATATTGATTAAATCAATTAAGGCTATCAATTGCTCTTCGTTGATTATCCCTTCAAATTGATTTAGAAGTGTATAAAAACTTTTACTTCCGTCTTTAAGTACATTATAAATAGTTTCTACATTAATATCATTTGAAAGCAAATCGAATAATAACGCGTGATTATCATTACAAGATTCAATGTTGTACTTATCAGCAATTATTCTCACTAAAGATAAGTCTTTCTTTATAGTAAAATAATCATTACCGTCGATCCGATACTCCGCCGTGGAATTAGATAAAGGGATACGTTTTGAAAAAATGATATCAGAAACATTAAACTTAACTGATGTAAGATTAGACGCAAATTCAACAATAGCGTTTTCAGATTTTCCCTGAACTCCCAAAGTAGCACTTGTAAGAATAAATCTTGGTTTTTGTTGAGTTAGTCCTGTTAATCTACGCATTAGCATAGAAATTTCAATACCTAAAGAACCATGATATGTATGTGCTTCATCTAAAACGACAAATTTCCAGTTGCTTAATCTTTCTTTAGATAGAATAGAATAATCGTTAGGTCTGATTAAAAGATACTCCAACATTGTATAGTTGGTAAAAAGAATATGCGGTGGATTCTCACGAATTTCTTTTCTCGAAAGTATCTCGTTTTCAGGAATTTCAGTTTCGTTTTCGGTGGCATAAGAGTCTCTATAGTTTTGTGAGGCCGTTTCAGGTGTGTCGCCTGTAAAAAAACCATATGTAACATCTGGGAATTTTCTTAGAATTTCCCTTAATCTACCAACCTGATCATTAACCAATGCATTCATTGGATACAGAAAAATGGCTCTGACACCTACATCAGTATTTCCAAACTCTAAATCATAGAGTAACTCATTTAAAATTGGATACAAAAAGCTTTCTGTTTTGCCTGAACCTGTTCCGGTAGTAATTACAGCATTATGTCCGCTACAAATATGCCTTATTGATTCTTCCTGATGCGCGTACAAAGGACGATCGAAATCGATATCACCTAAGTTTCTGAACAAGCGAGATACCGTGCCTTCTTCTATTAACTGATTCAAACTCTTTCCTCTTTGAAATTCCAGGCTTAGATCTACATAAGGTCCTTTAAATAGTTTTTCTTTGTCCAGTTGCTCTTCAAACATTTCTTGTATCTTTGCACTGCCAAAATGAAATGTTGAACGCAGATACTCTTTATACCTTTTATCAATATACTTTGAACGTTCAATTGAGTTCATTTTGCTCATTTTATTACCTCACTCACATCCATTTTATAAGAAAAAATATCCGGTGAATTGTTGTTATCAAGACAATCCATAATACTTTGATGTTCCTTATCAAGCAACAGTCCATCCCCATCTTTAGTGATTGATAGTTCTACTTCATTCTCAACAACAGCACTGCATATTTCTATAGTCACGGGATTGATTCCATTAAAATAGTAATTCTTTCCGCTATGGTTTTTTGCAATCAAATTTCCCATAAATACATCGCTGCTGATTTTACTTATGAAGTGAATATAAATCTTATTAAATTCAAATGAATTTCTAACAAAGATTCCTTTTCTGTACTCATCATAATACACATTTTTTATTTTGAAGACATGTCCTACAAAATCATCCCAAGCGTAAAATGTTTTTTTATTTTTCTCAAGGATTCTTTCTTTATTCATTAAAAGACTTGAGCTTTTTTCACAGAATTCAAACTGATATGTTTTGAAAGACTTTATTTGAGGAATGCTAAGTGTTTGCCCTGATAGAAAATAATTGCTCTTGTAAATAAGTTTTTTCTTATCATCTACAACCCGTAAATACACATTGCCTTTACCAAAATAACGAAAGCATATTGATAGTTCTTTGTTGGCTGGATCAAAATGAAAAGATAATCCATTGTTCTCCATCAAGCATTTGTTGGCACAAATTATTCTACCAGTCTCATCGTTATTCCCTTTAAAAATCAGTATCACAAAATCATAGATTGTTCGATACTGCAATATAATATCTGCTGGAAATCGGCAGTAATAATTCTCATATTGAACAGGTGTTTTTTCGTGTAAAACTTCACCTTTTGGTGAGCAAACACTGGCAAAAGTATATTTTGAGCCATATACTTTTATCTCCTTAACATCAATAATATCACCAATCCAAAGTTTATTGTTAAAGCCACACCAAACGCCGTCAGAAATAGAATACAAATTATAATCTAAAGGTAATATATAATTGTAATCAATTCCATCATATCTAAATCGCAAATTATTTATTTGATAGTTTGAATCTGAAAAAGGAATAATTTTGCTTTCAAACAAATTACTATCAACTTTAATCATATGATTACTTTGTATATTCAAAGAAAATCCTTCATCAACAGAAATTGTATTTGAAAAGAAAACAGTGCTTTTCCCATTTGACAGACAAACGACTTGTATCTTAAAAACTCCCGAGGATTTTATGTCGAACTTAACAACAAATCTATATTTCCCTTGTTTTTCACTATAATTATACTCGAACTCAGATATTTTGTAGTGTCGATTGTTTATTATAATCATATAATTGAAGGTATCAATATTAGTCTCAAAAACAAGAAACTTTATTTTTTTATAGATTTGTATAAACTCTCCGGTATTAGTTTGTTCTAAGTAGCAATTATCAATTTTATCACCGATTAACCCGGGCTTGGTGATTGAAGAAAAGCTAAAAACGGTATCTGATAAAACAAGAGTGTCCTCTAGACTAACATTTTTTGAAAATAAGAAATAATTTTCACTACAATAATATGGAGATATATTCTCTATCTGTTCGTTATAACATACGACAATAGTTCCTTTGAAATCAGAATTATTTTTTATTTCTTTTCCATTTGAATCAAATACAATAAACTTTCGATATAACGCTTCTTTACTGTCATATAAGATGTCGTCACCTACACAAAACTGATATGACAAACTTCCTAAAGGACAGGATATTTTTATTTTGTCAGGTATAATCTGATAACCTCCGATAATCTCACGCACATCAACTTTATTGTCACAAAAAACAAGAGTATTGTTATTATAAACCATAATAGAAATTTCTTTGTAATCATAATTCGATTTTATTCGATGTATAGGAGGTACCAAGTATACATCATTTCCGATTAAACACAGTCTTGGTTTCCATCTTGATTTAGATGAGCTATGACGCTGTTTCTTTTGCTTTACTTCTTTATTGCTTATAGATTTTTCCCATTGTGTTAATCCATAGCTATAATAGGGATTCTCAACACTATCAAGATGATGCCAAATCCGCTTATCAATTAGTTTAGCAATTTTAACACTCAAGGTAATTATAGCATCCATATTAGATTGATCGGCAATCAATGCCTTTGTGGATTTTATTAGCTTATATGTTTTTCGTGTTACATTTATCTTAACCTCGTCGCCGTCTGACATCATATTGTTATACAATCCTTCATAAACAAAGCGAAATTCATCTTCTATGCGTTCAGGAAGATTGTATTCAAAGTTGCACTTATAAATATCATAAATAAACTCAAAAAAGGCAGGCAAATAATGCTTTGGAACTATAGTATGTTTTAGTATCGTATTGATTTTCCTTCCGTTATTAAGTTTACTGTTTTCATTACGATACTTATCTGCAATTGTTCTAATCAATCCATTGATTTTCTGTTCAGAAAATCTCTTGTATAAATCCGGAAAAACGCTCACAACATTTTCATAAAAGTTCCCATCGTAATTTTCTAAAGCTATTAGGACAAGAGAGATAAAAACAATATCTATATCCGTAATATTACTACCTGTATATGAGCATAAAGCAGATATAAGACTCTTTTCCGCTTTATGGTATACACATTTCACTACATTTGAATTTGATAGCATATCAATAAGATTCAATCCAAGATTTTGGTCGTCTAATAAAATATTTTTTGCATTATCTATCAATATTTCCATATCTTCACTATTTTCACTGTTATTAAACCTCAAATCAGCTATAGACATTTTTTCACCACCATTTATGAATTACGACAAATTTCCACATTTATTTTAACATAAAAAAACATCATAAACAATATATTATAGCGATTATATCCGAAAAGTTTCTTTTTATAGCATTTAGACTCTTTATATGAATCCTCGAAAGATAGTAAGCCGAAAATTATATCATAGTCAATAAAGAGGACAAAAAAGCAGGAATGACTGAGTCTGTGGAGCACATGAATGGCATCCAGCTAAAAAGTCGGGTGTCTTATTTTTTGTCAAAATAATTGAAATCGGTTTAGTTTTCTGTTATGGTAATAACAAATATTATTTATATGTTTAATTTAGAAATCTTCGTCCTCGGGTATTTTATAGGGGGTGCATTTCCGGTGCTTAGGGGGGTGCAAAGGGGGTGCATCGTTGAATTGTATCAAAATGGTTGTTACGATGAACCCTTGTCCTTGTGGGTATTACAGTGACATAACAAACTACTGTATCTGCTCTTATATAATAGGAGAGATTTAGAGAAACACTGAATAAATCACTTTACACATCTTGTTTGCATATTTTCCAACCGCATGCCCAAAAAATCCTCGCAATACGTTAGTATTTCTGCAGTTTTTTGAACATACCGACAAAAAATCTGATAGCCCTTTCTGTGCAAATGATTTAATCAGTGTTTCCTTAGGTATTAGTATAAGGTGTACAACAAGCTGATTAAGCTATGTATTGACATATGCAAGAGAAACAAGAAGAAAAAGCTACTATGGTTCAATGACAAAAACAAGTCCCTTAACTACAAACCAAAGCCTGATGAAATGGTGCTTACAGTTCACCGCTGGTTTGCAAACAAATCCTGCCCCGGCGACTGGCTATACAGCCGACTGGGTAATGTGGCAAAGGAGGTTACAAAAGCACTCAACACCCCAAAGAAAAGTGAGTCTAAAAGCAAAGAAACCACCTCAAAGAAAAAATCCCTTGACACCATTGCCCGTGAGGTAATAAACGGCAAATGAGGCAACGGAACCGACAGGAAGAAAAGACTCCTTTCCGCCGGCTACGATTACAACGCCGTACAGAAACGAGTCAATGAGATTTTAATATAACTAATACAAAAGCATTTATGACCGTTGGAGATTAATTTCTCTGATGGGCGTTATTTTTTTGTTTCTTTATACAAAAAGAATGAGTTAAATTTATACAAAAATTACAAAGATATTCGTTATATTTCAACTACTATTTACAAATAAAAATGTTGGCTATATAATAAAATTAAAAGTAAGACTTTGGATTTTTGGCTTGCTACCGTTACTATGCATTTTTCTCAAATAGATGAACAATATTCTACTACTTCTATTGAAAAGGTATCATCTAAGCCTATAAAGGTTCCTACCGAGAAACCGAGTGTTCCAACGTAAACATCGATTGTAAAGCCGATTAGTCCGACAGAGACGACCACAGCAACAATTTGAAATATAGTTAAGAAAAAGTATTGTTTGGAGGTTTTTATGTCTAAATGTAGAAGTTATTCAATAAAAGTATTATTGGTATTGTTGTCAGCAATAACAGTTCTGTATTCAGTTTCTTTTAGCTTTTTTCAGTAGATGCTGTAAGCAGACCGGGTAAAATTTCAAATATAAAAATAACAAAAACTTGTTCAACAGCGGTAACATTATATTGGAGCAAAAGTCGTGGTGCCCAGAAATATATAGTATATAAGAAGAGGGATAGTG
>JAQXVY010000004.1 GCA_029225165.1 Oscillospiraceae bacterium | reverse complement strand
TTTAAAATCCAGTATGGATAGATTTATAGATGATAAATTGAGGGAGGATTTTAACTTTCCTATTAATTTAAAATCCAGTATGGATAGATTTATAGGTGTACTTCACTGATGAAAATGATGTCATAGTTTCAAATTTAAAATCCAGTATGGATAGATTTATAGCTTCAGAGGCGGTATTAAAAACCCAGGCATCAAAGATTTAAAATCCAGTATGGATAGATTTATAGCATTTGTTACCTAACACCTACATATTTGAATTAGGATTTAAAATCCAGTATGGATAGATTTATAGCAAACCTGGTGAGTTAATCACAGAACAAGACAAGAAATTTAAAATCCAGTATGGATAGATTTATAGCCCGGTTGTTTCCAAGTCTAAAACAACATATTCTGTATTTAAAATCCAGTATGGATAGATTTATAGTAAAGTAATTTTTCTTTATAGTTTTATAACCTCTTAATTTAAAATCCAGTATGGATAGATTTATAGTTTGCGTATTGATTTGTAAACAATTTCTTCCCTCAAATTTAAAATCCAGTATGGATAGATTTATAGTGTTGTATGCTTTCTTATCTGTTTTGCTTTTTTTCAAATTTAAAATCCAGTATGGATAGATTTATAGTCTTGATTTTTCCTACTCTTTCAAGTAATTTCAGTTATTTAAAATCCAGTATGGATAGATTTATAGTATACTGTTCGTGATAACGGTGCATCGTCATTAATTATTTAAAATCCAGTATGGATAGATTTATAGTACGAAAGCGAGATCGACCCAACAGTACCACAGTATTTAAAATCCAGTATGGATAGATTTATAGTTAGTTACAAGTCTGAAGATGAGTGTAACGAGAACGAATTTAAAATCCAGTATGGATAGATTTATAGTGCAGACACTAATCGCAGAAATGATTTCAAGATAAATTTAAAATCCAGTATGGATAGATTTATAGTCAAATCTTTCATATTTTTTCCTTTCTGGTGTTTATTTAAAATCCAGTATGGATAGATTTATATATCTCTTTACCTTCTGCATCACAAAGAGCAGTAATATTTAAAATCCAGTATGGATAGATTTATAGGAAATTCCTCCATTATACAATGCGTCTTGTATTATATTTAAAATCCAGTATGGATAGATTTATAGACTTTGTACCGGGTAATGTTTTGCCTAATTCATCAAATTTAAAATCCAGTATGGATAGATTTATAGATTGACCCCTTTGAGGAAGAACGAAAGGAAATTCGATTTAAAATCCAGTATGGATAGATTTATAGTTTTTGTCTGTTTCCTTCAGAAATTAAAATCAAGAATTTAAAATCCAGTATGGATAGATTTATAGCTTATGGAAAATATAAAAACGCACGAAATGCATCAATTTAAAATCCAGTATGGATAGATTTATAGCCGCAAGGCAAAAAGTTCAGTGTTTATCAGCTTTAATTGTACACAAATTGTCGAGGTATCAAAAATTTGTTATCAATTCGATTTTTAAATTTGTTTTCCTCTTGGAATCACCATAAACACTGAATTTTTACCGTCTGTCAACCCCCGTACATTTTCTCATTACAAGGGGTCGACAACCGTATGTATCACAAAAAATTAGAGGTTTTGTCCTCTTCAATTCCCAAAAATTCCTTGTTAAGCCACCGTTCCTCACGGGTATGAAACATAATCACAGAATCCTTGTCCTTACGCACATATTGGGCAAGTTCTTTCTTTAATGCAATTGCATTTGATTTGCTCAAGTCCCCCTCAAAAACAGAATTTTGGATGTGAACAAGGTATTTTTTGCAAATTTTAAAAATTTTAGGCAATACTTTTTTGCCTTTATCATCGCATAGTATGTCATACACAAGAATTACATACATATTTTACCACCACATTTCAAAACCGTTGTACTCTTTTTCTCCGATAATGTGTTTTATCAATTTGTATAATTCAAGACGAATTAGGAATTGATAAGACACATTTTTATTTAGCTCCTTATGAAAAATCGTAGTCTTTAGCTTATTGTCAAGCTCTGCCATAATAGTTTTTGACGCCTTTTCGGTTAGCTGTAATCCGTTTAAATCTTTCACAAAGCTGTCCTCTGTAATTTGATTGCGATTGAGCAAAGAGAAAATAAGACGGTCGGCAATTAGCGGTTTGAACACCTCTGAAATATCCAATGCAAGCGAAAACCGCCTTGTGCCGGGCTTGTGAAGAAAGCTGATTGTGGGATTTAGCTGTGTTTTGTAAATCTCTGACAGGGTTTTGGTATAAACCAAGGTATTCACATAAGAAATAAGGCTGTTTATCATATTGTCGGCAGGATGATATACCCTTTTCTCAAAATCAATATTTTGGTCAATTATGATGTTCCACGCCTTGTAATATTCCTGTCTGATATTCCCTTCAACACCCATTAGTTCTTCGATGCTTTCGGTTTTTTCAATATTTTTTCGGAGATTTTCTATCCTTTTCATTGAG
The DNA here is from genome assembly GCA_029225165.1 of Oscillospiraceae bacterium. Taxonomy (GTDB): domain Bacteria; phylum Bacillota; class Clostridia; order Oscillospirales; family Acutalibacteraceae; genus Ruminococcoides. The sequence continues at coordinate 83,849 of JAQXVY010000004.1, read as the reverse complement.
GAAGAAACATCCTTACCTCTGCCGTTATAATACCTTAAATTTCGATAGATGTTAAAGGACGCAGACTTAATAAACTCCTGTGCTATTGAAAGTCTGTTGGTGTAATCACTGTACACAAGTGCCTGTTGAACAAGTAACTGACCTGCAAGCTTGCTTTCCTTTGGACAAAAACTACCTATGTAAAACTGATAGTGATTGAAAAAATGCACAATGACACCGTACTTTGAGAACAGATTAAGCAACTTGGATGTTACTGTTATTTCGTTCATTATGTATATTTCCTTGATGTTTTCAATAGGCAAATCCTTTGTGTCCCCGTCAAGGGTTTTAAATCTCAATGTGTTGTCCTTTTGGGTTAGATTTCCCGATGAATAGATATAGTAACTCTCTTGCATTTTACACCTCATACTGATACATAATAGAAAGCAGACTTATATTTGTGAGGATAATTTTCAGAGGACAAGGCGGATGACGCAGTAAGGCTGACGCCTTGCAAGGACGACAACGCAGTACTCTGGAAATTTGACCGCAAAGATTGTCTGCTTTTGATTAGGTATTAGTATCAAATACAGCACAAATCATAGTAAGCACAGGACTTGCATATCCTTTTCTTTATAAACTCAGGTGGCAAATCCATATCTACAATTTTGTTAATATCCTCAATGACTTTTTCAATTTCTGTTTCATCATCCTTTGATAATTCAACATCTATACTTTGTTTTAGAAGAGGAAAATCAATTCTCCCTTTTAGCCCTTCTACCCCATATTTTTTCAGATAATACAAGTAATACTTAATCTGCGCAATGCTTGCCTCTTCAATGTGCTTACTCTTTTTTACCTCGTGCAAAAGCTTATGCTCCGAAATGTAATCAATGTTAATGGTGTTGTTAATCATTATATGCTTCTTTTTATTTTTGTAAGAAGTTTCATCAATAATTTTCCCAATTTTCACATTTTCGTTTTCACTTTCCATTGTAAGCTCATTGGAAAAATACCACAATTTCCTCTTGCAAACATAGTAGTAATATACCTGCATACCTGTTACATCATTGTTTGACATATTTCCCTCACAAAAAGTGGTCCTCTGTTTCACTTGTATCATTGTTTTCCGAGCCAGACTCTTCAAAATCTATTCCGGTTTCCTTACTGTACTTGCAGTTGACAACGGGTATATTGTTGTAACGGCTGTCAACATATTTCTTTGTTTTATGTTTCTTGCACCTGTACATAGGAACAGAAACAGTCAGCAAATTAATGTCGTCACTTGCATTGAGTTTATCATCTCGGGTTGATTCCTTTGATTTCAAAACTTCAAGGGCATCACAAATTATCCCAAAATTATCGTCATAAACAGGCTCGGGAATTACGCTGATACGGTCAATACTGCGTATTCCGTCATCCTTGCTTTTCAGATAATCATAGCCGTTTTGATAATTGCCCATTACGGTACAATAATCTTTGTAATACTGTGAATTTTCAATTTTTTCTGCTGACAAATGCTCTTCGATAAGTTCATTTTTGTCTTTTTCTGTAACAACTCCGTCAACAGATATTATTGCCTCTTTGGAAAGGCTGTGGATTGTTTTGTCAACAAATTTTGTTGCAGTATCCTGTAACTCGGTAAACACATAGCAATTATATTTTGAAAAGTCCTTTTTTCCATTTCTGTTAACTCTGCCAAACCTTTGGAACAGGGAGAATAAATCGGATAATTCTGTAATAAGAATATCAAAATTAATATCAAGACTTGCCTCAACAACGGAGGTTGAAACCCATATTTCGGGTCTTTGCATATCCTTTTGCTCTTTATCAGAGGTTTTCTTAATATTTTTCTCTTTTTCCATTCTGTCTATTTGAATAAAATTGGCGTGAAAAAGGTGAATATCGGCGTCAATATCGCCCTCTTTGAGTTCCCTGTAAATTCTGTTTGCTGTTGGAATTGAGTTGCAGACAACAAGGTATTTCTTTACTATTTCATCATTAGTATTTGATACAATATCATATACATCTTGAGAAGTGAGTTTATCCTCAATCACCTTTACATTGTGTCTTAATTTTCCCTCATCGGAAAAGTCGTTCAGCACCACATCATCTCCAAAAATTTTCAGCAATTCTTTCTTTACGAAGGGTGGCAAGGTTGCGGTTAAAACTGCAACCTTACCTCCAACTGTGTGTATCATTTTAATTGCATAAATTATGGCGGCAAGCACATCGGGAGAATACATTTGAATTTCATCAATTATAAATTTTGAATAGGAGGAAATTGCAAGTTTATATTCATAGCCGGGATATTTTAGGGCAAAGTCAAAAATTTGGTCAGGGGTACAAACTGTAATAGGCAAGGAAAACTGTTTGCTGTACTCCAAGTAATCAAAATCAAATGATTCGTCACTGTTCTTGTCTGTTTCCTTAAGATAGTATGATTTCATATCTGAATGTACAAGGGCAACTCTATCCTTAAAATCAGCACCGGACAGTTTTTTGATTCTGTCATACATAGCGTTTATTGCAGTTTTTAAGGGCAAAACAAAGAAACATTTGTTATTACCGCACCACAGCAAGCCCGCCTCTGTTTTGCCCATTCCTGTAGGGGCGGTTACAATCAAATTGTTATCCCTGTTGTCCAAACAGAAGATTTGCAGTTTGTTATACTCAAAATCATCCTCAAAATTATTCTTACTCCAGTTATCAATACATTCAAGGAGAAAATCATTTTTCTTTTCGCACTCTATACCGGCACTGGCACTATAATCGCACTTGTGCAATAGACCCTTTAACAGTACTGCGTATTGTTTTTCGGGGGATTCGAGGGGAGTTTTAAATAGTTCTTGAATTTCACCAAGGTATATTTGAATATCATCATAATTTAATACACTGTCAAACTCCTCTAAAAATTTATCAACGAGTTCAGGATCATTATCAATCCAATATGATGGTTCAACCTTTCTATAATGATGATATAAAACCGCAAATAACACGCTGATAAAATTGTTACAAATAGTATCATCGATAAAAAATATTGATATAGCAGAATGTGCAACCTCGTTATCTTTATCAAAGGCAAATTTACGATAGTTTGGGGAAACTCTTTTCTGGAACATATCATTCATCTTTCCATAGTCATGAAATTCACAAGAAATAAGTAAATCCCAGAATAGCTTTTCTGATTTTATGTAATTCATTTTCATTAGCAAGAAAGCTTGTTTAACCACATTATCAGTATGACTTCGCAAAGACTCTGTTGGCTTAGCCAAGAGCTTTTCGTCATTAAACTTATCTGTTTTAATAATTTCTAGGTACTTTTTGAAATAGTAATCTATATCCATTTGCAACCCCTAAACCAAAAATACAGCATAATCCTGTCCGTTAAAAGAATCCTTATATACACCGTCACATTGCCCTTTTATGTATCTAAGGCTACCATATAATACAGGGATTTTGTTGAAATTTCTTTTCCTCATACCGCCCTTTAAATACTCAACGGTATAATCCTTTGGCATAAGATACTTTGTTCCTTGCATTCTTTCCCCAACAGCTTTGCTAAAAACTTTAACGGTATCCTTATTTTTATCAAGAACTTCAAGTGGCATATAGATATTTTTTTCATATCTGCGAATACCATTTTTTATTGTTATCTCCCCCTCCTGAAGTTCTGTTTCACAGCATTCCAGCACCTCAACAAAGTCCTCTCCCCTGCCTATTGCAGTCAGGTTTCCAATGTTGTTTACAATGTCCGTCATTGTCTGTTCATCGCTTACAATATGAATTACAAGCTCAATATCGTAAAGCATTTCAATATACTTTGGGCCTGTGGCAAGGGTTCTGAATTTTGAGTAGGGCACTGTGTACTTCTGCTCCTCATACCTTTTATAAGCGGTTTCAATTTCCTTTACCCTGTCGCTAAAGACTTTAAAATCCTTTTCGGAAACAGTTTCGTCCGCCTTCATTTTTTTAGCCTTATCCTTCATTCCCTTAATGAGCTTTTTGTGCTTATCAATACGCTTTTTTGTTCTTCTCAAAAATCGGTATTCATCCAAAAGCTTTTGATTTACCACATTGATTGTAATACCCTTGTCAAAGTCGTTGCCCTGGGAATTTTGTGCCACAGCAACAACATCATATGCTGTTGACAGCATATCGGGATTTCGCATTTTTACAAGGGTATTTCTGTCGTTTTGCAGGGAATTTAAAAAGCAGTTATCCTTGTACATTTTTGTTTTCAGCGAGCCGTACTTGCCCTGTATGCTGACCTTCATAGGGTGGTAACTTGTGTATTTACAGGCATTATGCACAGCACCGATTATAGTGGAAGGAGGTGGCAAAGGGTAGGTCATTCGGCAATTTACGGTTTCCTCTTTCCTGTAATTTGCGCTGTTTTGCTTTATATGAAGTCTTACAGCTTTCATATTAATTCCACCTTAATTTGCAAAATATTCCTTTACTTCTTCCCTTAACTCACCAAAAAACTTTGGCACAGTGGTCGGATTTAGTTCTCTCACAATGTCGTCCTCGTTGCCAAGCTGACCGTTTCGCATAAGTCCGCAGGCAAAGCCCATATCCAGTTTTTCCTTGACAGGCTCAATTACAAGGTTTTTGCCCACAACCCTTACTGCGTTTTCAAACATATGGGTTTTCCTCGGAGAAAGTCCGCCAACAACGAAAATCGGCTCTGCGTTGTCGAGGTTGCCCTTTACAACAAGGGAAAGATTTTCTACTGCGTCAATGATTGACAGTACACGACTGCACTTTTCCTCATTGTCAGCCTCTGCACCAAAGTTTTCGTCAACACCAACCTTTTCAAGGTCAATGGTAAGGCTGTAAATCTTGATTGACTTGTCATACTCGTACTGATATGGATTCAGTCCACACTCTTTTGCATCATTTTGAACATTTTTACCGTTAGCCTTTGCGTAATTGGTTGCAAGGAAAAGGTTGTTGTGAAAACGGGCGTCATTGATAAAAGGCTCTGCCGAAATTGCGTCGGTGAGGTAGAAGGAGCTGTTCCTGATGTATGTAACATCCTTTGTGGACATATATCCACCCTCCAGTGCTTTGCAGGTTGCCGCATTGATGTCCTTTGTAACGAGTTTTTGTGCAACTGTAACACTTGAAGTTTGCAAGTCGTCATAAAGACCTGACTGAACACAAATAGCATTTTTAAGGCTTTCTCTGCTCCTTGTGGCGTATTCCTTTCCATCTCTGAATACCTTTTGTACGCTTGAAATGTTGCCAAGGCTTTCTCCGTAGTTGCTTGTCATATTTGCAATTATTGTTAGGGTTAGTGCTGTTTTTTTCATAATAAATCAATCTCCTTTTTACTTATTTGATTTGTCCTCTGACGGAACTTCTAATTTGCATATAAATTCATACATCAATTCTCTGTTCTTTTCAGGTTCTTCAAAGAAGTTCACAAAAAATGATAAATCCATCTCTGCATATTCCGATAATTTTAGCATAATATCCATCACTCTGTCATAATCATGAGCAATAAATGCACTTGTGAGTTTTCGCTTAAATATGCCAACCTTACTTTTGTCTTTATCCAAAAGAATCATATTAGCCTTGTATCCCAAATCATTTGCAATTTTTTTCATCTCTAAATTTCCTTTCCATGATGCATTAATTGTAATTAAATTTTCTGTTATTTGTTTAACAATAGACTTGTTCACATCCTTTTCAAAATAATGTACCAACATTCTTTCAATAAGGTCATCAAGCAAGACATTATTAAGGCAACGGTCATAAACTTCACACTCAACGCTTATTTCGTATTCATTTGTTATTTTTATAGTATAATTCAACGAGTTATCGTTCAAATCCTTTAGTTTTTTAAGGCATTCAAGCCTTACATACAGAGAGTTGTAATATTCATTATCCCTTGACTTAACAATGATTTCCACATCATAGTTAATAAAGTTTTCAACCCTTTGCAAAACTGCAAGCAGCTTTGTTCTTGAGTCCCTTTTTTCAACTTTGCCTAACTCCTCAGAGAGAATTTCACTTGTAATTTCAAGGGTTTCAACGGAGTAGTTGTTGTTGATAAAGTAGGTTTCGTACATATCGCCATTTGAAAACGCAAAAGGGATGAAATCAAATTCCGGTATGTCGTTGCTGTCAAAGCTGTCCTTTGAAAAGCAAAAGCCTAAAAACCTTGTTTTTCTGCCCTCGTCAACGGAATAGCCTGTCAATCTGCAATGGTTGTTTTCACCTGTCAACAACAGATTGCTGTTGCAGTAGTTACTGTAAAGATTTTTTCCGTATCTAAATATGCTTTTGATAATTTCAAGCCTGTTTTTTTCAATCAGCGAGGTTATTTCGTCCTTATTTGCACCGTCAAACTTAACCTTGCCCATAACCTTTTTCAATACAGTTTTGCTCTTTAAAAGTTCGTTGACAGTCTTAACATCTTCATCACTGAGTTCTTCCTTTTTAAGCATATTTAGAATACTGATATGCGTCATATCCTTAGAAAAATGATGCTCTGCAAAAAGCAGATAATTTTCCTCTGTAATGTATTCCTGCTTGTACAGGATACCGTCAAAGCCGTACACAGCACCACAAGGCTTTTCATCGCAATTATTCAAAATTTCATAGTCAAAGCCATAGTATTTCAAAAATTTTAAGAGTCCAAGTGTTGCCGACGCATATCTCCAGTCGGTGGGCTGGAGTAGTGCGTCATATCCTCTATAGTCAATCTTAATTTTCAAGCAATCACCTCCTATCCCTCAGCCAAAAGTAACGAAAAGCCAAATCCTGCTGATTTTCTTGAACCGATACCGCTTTGTAAAAGATAATTTATTATCGCCTTGTCACCGCTGATGATAAACTCACCAAGGCTACATTCAATGTAGTTTCCGTAGTGATACACAACAGTCTTTTTTCCGCTGACGGGTTTTATGGTAAATTTGGAAACCATAACCTCGTCAAAGCCCGATTCTAAAAGCTGACCTTGGATAATTTTGTTTCCTTTTTCCTGAAATTCGTCGCTGTCAACAGAAAAATACCTGTCGGTGTTATCCTCTTCATTATGCTCCCTGATACACAGAGGACTTAACATCTTCACCAGTACTTCCTTTGAATTTGTCTGCTTTTCCAACTGTTGAGTAACATTTGTTAATGTAAATGTATTGCCCAAAGTTGCCGGAAAACTCCTGCCCTTATACTTGATAAAAGCTGACATAAAAACAAAACCTGTGGTTTTGTCTGCGGTAGAAAATGTAAGACGCAGTTCATTCTTTTCAAGTGTAATTTCACTTTTAGTGAATTTTGGGTGAGGCAAATACACTGCAAAAGTAAAATTTCTTCTTTGGGGGGTGAAGTAATATTTTTCGTAATACTCACCACCTGCAATTTCAGAGAGCACTCGCTTGAAAAAGGAAAGAAAGACTCGCCTGTAATCTACCGGCAATTTGTTGTTCTTCAAAACAAACTGTAATAGAATTTTCATTTTTACCTCCTGTTTTAATAATAATAAAAAACAATTAAGACAAATTTATTCACAAAATATATTGAATTTTACAAGATATTCTTTTATTCGACTAAAATCGCTAAATAATTCTGTTTTGTATTTAGTATATCACAATATTTCGCTTTGTCAACACCAAGTGTATATTTAATTAAATCATTTTCACTAATTTATCTATCAATATTTATAATTTAAGTATAAAACGCTCATTTGATATTTTGGATATTATGTGATAAAATTAAGTAAATCTAAACAAATTGGATTTTAAAGAGTGTATATTTTAAAAAACAATTAAATCTATCCAAATTGGAGTGTTATACTGTATGTGATTTAATTTCACATACAGTATAACACAAACTCAGTCCTATAATTGGGACTTTTCTTTTTATATGAAAAAATTTCTACATCCTAAGAAAAAGAGTTAATCCCGGTTTTACAATAATTCAAAAAATAATCCCTCAATACATAACACAATATGTATCGAGGGAATTTATTTGTGAAAATATTTTATTTCCAAAATAAACCTTATATTTTTTGGCATAGTCAAAATTTACTTACAGATAATATTACTGGGTTCAAAAACCATTAATATGATGAAAGGAAATGTTATATATATGAAAGCCACAGGAATTGTAAGAAGAATTGACGACTTGGGCAGGGTTGTTATTCCTAAGGAAATAAGACGAACTCTCCGTATCAGGGAGGGTGACCCGCTGGAAATTTTCACCGCTACCGATGGGGAGGTTGTCTTTAAGAAATATTCCCCTGTTGGGGAGCTGGGCAACTTTGCAACCCAATATGCAGAGGTGCTGACAAGAATAAGCCAAATGCCAACGGTTATCACCGACCGTGACCATGTTATTGCAGTTGCAGGGGCAAGTCGCCGTGAATTTATGGAACGACGAGTTACCCAAACACTTGAAAACTATATGGAGCAACGCAGGAGCTACACCGCCACAGAAAACAGCAACGGCGACACACTGCCTGTGGAGGGCATTGACTCTCCGGCATCAATTATTTATCCCATCATCGCATCGGGCGATGTGACAGGAGCTGTTTGTATGCTGCAAAGCGACACCGTAAAAATTCCAACCGACTCCGAAATTAAGCTTTGCCAAAGTGCCGCCGCATTTTTGGGAAAGCAGATGGAAGAATAACAGGAAAAGTATAAGACATAAGCAAAACCGCCTGTTACCAGACGGTTTTGTTTTTTCCCTTATTATTTTTTATTAAGGAAACACTGATTAAATCATTTGCACATATTGTGCAGTCAGATTTTTTGTCGGTATGTTCAAAAAACCGCAGGAATGCTGACGCATTGCGAGGATTTTTTGGGCATACCGGCGGAAAATATGCAAACAAGATGTGTGAAGTGATTTACTCAGTGTTTCCTTAGGACATTATTTTACAGAAAAATTATCAATCAATCTTGTTTTTCCAATGTAAACTGCCATTGCAACAAGGGTGTCCTTTTCTATCTTGTCAACAGGCATCATTGTCACTCCGTCAACAGCCTCAACATAATCTATCCTTGCCAAAGGCTCCTTGTTAATAAGGCTTTTCATTTCCTCAATTACCTTTTTTGCATCTATTTCCCCGTTTTCAACAAGACTTTGACCTAAAAAGATTGCTTTGGAAAGGCACAGAGCCGCCTTTCTCTCCTCCTCATTAAGGTAGGTGTTACGGCTTGACTTAGCAAGACCGTCCTCTTCCCTAATTATAGGACAGCCCACAATCTCTATGCCGTAGGACATATCTCTGACCATTCTTTTGATTATAGCCAGCTGTTGTGCGTCCTTTTCTCCAAAGAATGCTTTGTCGGGGGTAACTATGTTAAACAGCTTTGATACAACGGTGCAAACACCTCTGAAGTGGATTGGACGGGTTTTTCCGCAGAGCTGTTTTGGCATTTCTGAAAGTATTTCCACAAATGTTGCGTTGTCCTGCTCATACATCTCACTTACCTCAGGGTGGAAAACAAGGTCAGCGCCCATTTTTTCGCACAACACCTTGTCCTGTTCAAAATCCCTTGGATATGACTCCAAATCCTCATTAGGGGCAAACTGTGTTGGATTCAGGAAAACACTTACAACTGTTTTGTCACACTCTGATGCAGAGGTTTTAATAAGACTTCCGTGTCCCTCGTGAAGGTAGCCCATTGTAGGCACAAGACCTACTGAAAGCCCCCGGCTTTTCCACTCTTTGACGGTATCTCTTACTTCCTGAATTGTAGTTGCAATTTTCAAATTGCTCATCCTCTTTCCTGATTAAAATAGAATTATTAAAATGGAAATTCAAATGACTTTTTGATTTCCTCCATAACACTTTCGTCAATGGCAAAGTTATGCTCCTCACTTGGAAAAGCACCGTTCCTTACCTCTGTGTCGTATTCCTCGAAGGCATTTTGCATAATTTCCCCAACCTTTGCATAGTGCTTTACGAACTTGGGAACATAGTCGCTGAACATACCAAGCATATCCTGATAAACAAGCACCTGACCGTCTGTTCCCTTACCCGCACCGATTCCGATTGTTGGAATAGTCAGTTTACTTGTGATGTACTCCGCCAAATCTGCCGGTACACATTCAATTACTACGGCAAATGCCCCTGCCTTTTCTACTGCAAGTGCATCTTCAACTATTTTCTTTGCATTTTCAATATCCTTGCCTTGCACCTTAAAACCGCCAAAGGCATTTACACTTTGAGGTGTCATACCGATATGAGCCATAACAGGAATACCGGCACTTGTAATTTTTCTAATCTGACTGCAAACCTCTTTGCCACCCTCCAGCTTAACAGCGTTTGCCCTTGCCTCTTTCATCAGTCTGCCGGCATTTTCAAGTGCCTGTTCATCGGAAATTTGATAGGACATAAAGGGCATATCAATTACCACCATAGCATTTTTACCGGCTCTTGAAACTGCACTGCCAAAGGTAATCATATCCTCCATTGTAACGGAAACTGTGTCCTCATAGCCAAGCATTACATTGCCGAGGCTGTCCCCAACCAAAATTGCGTTCACACCGGAGTTATCCACCAACTTTGCTGTGGAGTAATCATAGGAGGTGAGCATTGTAATTTTCTCGTTATTTTTCTTCATCTTTGCAAAGGTTGCCACATTATTCTTTTTCATATTCTTTTCCTTTCAAAATGTTTTCAAGGGATGAATAATCCTTTTCTTTATTTTTATCTTTTATAAAGCAAAAAATCCACCTGCTGTTTCACCATAGTACTTTACGGCAAACAGAGGATGGACTGAACATATAACGCACAGTGTTCTTATACTTCAATATAAAGAAACACAACTGAAACAACATATTTATTTTTACGGAAATATAAATCATTTATATTGCAAATCCATATCACCCTTTTACAGGTGACAACCCAGTCCCATTCCTTACGGATATAAGCTGTAAAGGTTAATAAATAAAATCATTATATGGTACCGTTTACAACACGATAATACAGTCCACAGATATAATATAACACTATCAAATCAAAAAGTAAAGATAATAATAAAAGGGGCTGTCAAAACAGCCCCTAAAAGTCATAAATAAATTATTTATTAAATATCGACATAATGTCATAGAAAGTATCATCCTCGTCATCGTCCTGAGGCTTAACTTCCTTTTTAGCGGATTTCTTTGCGTCCTTAAAAGCAGGCTTTCTGTCGTCAGAAACCCTTGTGTCATCACCGTTAAAGCCTGTTGCAATAACTGTAACGCTGATTTCGTCCTCCATATTTTCGTCAATAACAGCACCCCAGATGATGTTAGCATCTTCGGAAGCCTTTTGAGAAATCATTGTTGAAGCGGTGTCGATATCCTCAAGTGAAATATCAGCAGATGCAGTAACATTGATGATAACACCCTTTGCACCGTCGATTGCTGTTTCCAAAAGCGGAGAAGAAATAGCCTGTTCTGCTGCAAGAGTAGCCTTGTCCTTACCGGAAGCCTTACCGATGCCCATATGAGCATAGCCGGCATTCTTCATAATTGCTGTAACATCAGCAAAGTCAAGGTTTACAAGACCGGGAACAAGGATAAGGTCAGAAATACTCTGAACACCCTGACGGAGAACATCATCGGCAATGCTGAAAGCATTTTTCAATGTGATGGACTGGTCGCTGAAATATTTTAATCTTTCGTTAGGAACAATAATCAAAGAGTCAACAGATGTTGCAAGCTCCTGAATACCCTGCTCTGCCTGAGCCATTCTCTTTTTACCCTCAAAGGCAAAAGGCTTTGTTACAACAGCAACTGTAAGGATACCCATTTCCTTTGCAATACTTGCAACAACAGGAGCAGCACCTGTACCTGTGCCGCCGCCCATACCGGCAGTAACGAATACCATATCTGTATCCTTAAGGAGAGCTGCAATTTCTTCCTTGGATTCCTCAGCAGCCTGCTGACCGATTTGCGGCAAAGAACCTGCACCCTTACCTCTTGTAATCTTTTCGCCAATCTGAATCTTCTTGTCAGCCTTGGAGAACTGAAGAACATGCTCATCTGTGTTGACAGCGATAAATTCAACATTTTGTACCTCGGTAGCCACCATTCGATTAATGGCGTTACCGCCGCCGCCACCGACACCTATAACCTTAATAACAGGCAAATAATTCATTGGTTCATTTTCTAACTCAAAAGCCATTTTTACTTCCTCCTTGCAACCTTATATGTAAAAAACTATCTATTATTTTCATAGAATATCTATTGTATAGGTTAACATAATTACACAAAAAAATCAAGTAATTTTCGGGTTTATCTTAAAATTCCAAAAGCATATCTATATATGGTGTTTAACATCATATTTTTGACAAAATACATCGTTATTTCACTGCACTGCTCCGCCTTGGTCGGTGTAGGCATTAGGGTCAACATATGTGTTAGGGTCAACATATGCGTTAGGGTCAACATATGCGTTAGGGTCTGCATAAGCATTTGGGTCTGCGTATGCGTTGGGGTCTGCGTATGCATTTGGATCAACATAAGCATTTGGGTCTGCATAGTAATCCTGTACAGGTGCAGTTGTTTCAGTTTGGCTATTGTCAGATACCGAGGTTACAATGGACTTTTCGTTAAAGTAACTTCTCTTTGTTTCCTTACACTGACTAACATCAAGAGTACCCTGTATAATTCCTGTATTATTGGGGTCAAGCTTGTCCGTAATTATGGCTTTAGCAGTTCTCACCTTGTAGTCAATATCCTCGGGAACACCAAGCTTTACAAGCACTCTGCCGTCATAGGTAAAGGTCAGGTTTGCCTTGTCCGAAACATTTATCTCTGTCAAATCCTTCAGTCCGCAATTATCTACACTTTTGACAATAGCTTCAAGTGCTGTGGACATACTTTTTTCGCTGTATTCCACATATGTTCCGGGAACATTTGATTTTAGGGTTAAGCCCTTAACAAGGGGCAAATCGGCGATTTTCTTTTTTGCAATTTTTAAAATTCTGCCCTCTTTGGAAACAACGCAAAATTCCTTTTTGGCATACTTCACCATATATTTAGCTTTGCCCTCTGTTACATCAATTACAATTCTGTCGGGAAAGCCAAAGGAAACATCTGCCTGAGCGATATACGGAAAGGCGTTTACTATATTTTCCGACGCCCTCTTTTTGTCGGCGATAAAAATATTTTCTCCCTCTTTAATTCCGCAGGCATTTATAATTTCCTGTTTATCATATCTTGTCTTTCCGTTAACCTCAAATTGGGCTGTTTTGAAAAATACTGTAAGGGAAAGTGTGATGCCCAAAACTACCACAACACCCACAATAGCAGCATATGTAAATATTTTGAGGCTACGGCGGGTTGTGTGGCTTTGGGATGAAGGCTTTTTCTTCTTCCTTGTTTTGTTATCGTAAAATTCGTCCTCGTAAACTCCGCTGCCTGAAACATTTTTTCCTAAAAATTCTTTGTTTCTGTTGTGAATTTTTGTTTTCTTGTTTTGAGGGGCTTTCTTTTTCTTGTTATCCACCCTTTTCTTTGTTCTGTCAACAGGTTGAGCTTTAGGGGGAGTCGGCATATTAACATCTCCGATGCCACGGGAAAATTCCACGTCACGACCGGGGCGGATGTAGTCAAAATCATCATATCTGTGTGCCCTGTTAACAGGCTTTTTGGCAGGTTTCTTTTTGGAATTTGTCTTTACACTTTTACCCCTTGATTTTCTGTCATCCTCAAGGACTATTTTGCCCGCATTTTTCCTTTTTGCAGATTTTTTCTTAGCCATTTTCACACCCCTTTCCTTATACTTTCTTTATATTTGCACCTAATTCAGTAAGGGTTACTTCAAGATTTTCGTAACCTCTTTCAAGAAATTTTATTCCGTCAATCTCTGTTATTCCCTCTGCTCTAAGACCGGCAACCACAAGTGAAGCTGCACCTCTAAGCTCCTTAGCCGACACTTTTGTGCCAAAGAGTCTGTCAACACCCTCAACCACAGCCACCTTGTTTGCAACCTTGATGTTTGCGCCAAGCCTTGTTAACTCCTCAACATGGCGGTATCTGCTTTCAAATATATTTTCAACAAATACCGTTGTTCCCTGTGCCACAGTTGCAACAGACATCATAACCGCCTGTGCGTCTGTGGGAAATCCGGGATAAGGCATTGTCCTTGCATATTTAAAGCTTTTCAGCCTTTTGGGACATACAAGGTGAAGATTGCCGTCTTTTATGGCAACTGTACATCCCATCTCCTCAAACAGAGGAATTATGGACTCTATGTGACCGGTTATGATACCCTTTAATAGAATTTCGCCACCTGTTACAGCACAGCAAGCCATAAGTGTTGCTGCAACAATTCTGTCGGGAATAATGGTGTGAACAGAACCCTTAAGCTTTTCAACACCGTAAATGATAATTGTGCTTTCACCGGCACCGTAAATTTCGGCACCGCATCTCACAAGGTAGTCGCACAAATCAATAATTTCAGGCTCACGGGCGGCATTTGCTATAATAGTTGTTCCCTTGGCAAGTACAGCCGCAAGGATAATATTTTCAGTTGCACCCACACTTGGAAAGGGCAAAACAATCTTTGCACCGTGGAGGTTATCCTTTACCTTGCAGGAAATACACCCAAACCTTTCATCAATTGAAACACCCATCTTCCTAAGGGAATCAAGGTGCAAGTCAATTGGTCTGGGTCCTAATTCACATCCTCCGGGGAAGTACAGCTCTGCCCTGCCTGTTCGGGCAATTATTGCACCTAAAAATACAACGGAGGAACGCATTTTCCTCATTAAATTTTCGGGTATATCATATCTGTTCATACCGCTGCTGTCAACAACAACAGTATGGTTGTGCATTTTTGCACTGCACCCTAAGTAACGCAAAATTCTTATTGCTGCGTCAATGTCGCTGATTTGAGGACAACAGTGAAGGATGCTTTCGTCCTCTGTAAGCAAGGTGGCGGAAAGCATTGGCAAGGCGCTGTTTTTAGCCCCTTGAACATCCACCTGACCTTTTATTTTATTACCGCCCTCAACAATCAGCTTAGCCACAAACAACACCCTTTACAAAATAATGAAACCATTGCTCCATATTTTATGACGGGAATTGATAATTGTGCTACCTTGAAATTACCTCTTGAATAACCTGATAAATCCTTTCGTTGGCATCAACAATAGCCATTTTTCCGGCGTTTTTACTGTATTCTTCAAGTACCTCTTTACTTCCAAGTAGCTTATCCACCTTCTTGATAAGAAGGCTTGGTGTTAAATCCTTTTCCTCAATAATTTCTGCTGCCTTTTTATTTACCAGCGCCATTGCATTGTGGTACTGATGATTTTCTGCAACATTAGGTGAGGGAATAAGCACCGCCGGCTTACCCTGTGCCTGAATTTCAGATAGGGTAATTGCACCGGCTCTTGAAATAACCACATCTGCCGCAGCAAGGCAGGTTGCCATATTGTTTATATATTCTCTTATGTCAAGGTTTGAACATTTTTCTATATCCACACCCTTTTCCTTAACAAGGTCAGGGAACCACTTTCCGTACTGACCGTAGGCGTGAATATGCTGATACTTTCCGTCCTTACCGCTGCGGGCAATAAGGTCGGCAAGGTTTTCGTTTATTTTTCTTGCACCCAAGGAGCCTCCAAAGGAAAGCACAACAGGTCTTTCATCAAGGCCAAGCTCTTTCCTTGCCTCATCTCTGTGGGCAGACAAAATCTCCTGTCTTACAGGGTTGCCTGTTACAACAAAGTCAAGGCTTTTATCCAGATACTTTTTTGCATCGGGAATAGCAATCATTACCTTTTTAGCCAGCTTTGAGAGCATTTTTGTTGTTACTCCGGGATATGCGTTTTGCTCGTGAATAATGATTGGAATACCCATCTTTGCCGCTGTGCGAAGTACAGGACCGCTGACATATCCTCCTGTGCCGACACACAAATCCGGCTTAAATTCCTTTATAATCTTTTTTGAGGCAACAGAGGATGTAAACATTCTCTTAACTGTTGCTATGTTGTGTCCAACAGCCTTTACCCCAAAGCTTCTTCTGAATCCGCTGATAACAATGGACTTAAAGTTAAATCCTGCGTGAGGAACAAGCCTTTCCTCCATACCGCCTTTGTTGCCTACAAAGAGTATTTCGGCATTGGGATTTTGTTTTTTTACATAACCTGCAATAGCCAAAGCAGGGTTGATGTGGCCTGCTGTTCCGCCACCTGCAAAAAGAATCCTCATTTTTTCACCTCATTATGCTTTTTCAATATTTGAATGTCGTGATATGGAAAGCACAACACCCATCTGTGCCAAAAGTACTATCAGCGAACTTCCTCCGTAGGAGAAGAAGGGCAAGCTGATGCCTGTGTTTGGCAACCAGTCTGTAATAACGAATATATTAAGAATAACCTGTATTCCGATTTGGGAGGTTAAGCCTATTCCCAGAAGTCTGCCGAAACGGTCGGGAGCACGCAGGGAAATAAAAATACCCCTGTAAACCAGAAAAGCAAATATAGCCAAAATTACAATAGCTCCCATAAGTCCAAGCTCTTCGCACACAATAGCGAAGATAAAGTCGTTTTGAGGCTCAGGAAGGTACAAATACTTTTGCCTTGAGTTGCCAAGTCCCAATCCGAAAAATCCTCCGGAGCCTATTGCATAAAGGCTGTTTCTTGTCTGCCAAGTTGTTTGCCACATTTTTTCGTTTGTATATTCAAGCGCCTGACCCCAGCCCTCCATTCGGGTCATAGCATATGACAAAATTCCTGTTGCCCAAGCAATAAGGAAAGCCACTCCGGCGGCTATAAATGCCATAACAAGCCACCTTGTTTTAATACCCGAAAGGAACAGCATCATAACCGTAAGCAAAAGCACAATAACTATGCCTGAGTAGTGAGGCTCAAGAACAAGCAAAAGGGCTGTGCTGACAAACACAGTTAAAGCAGGCATTACACCGTACTTTATCGTATTCATTTTTTCGTAGTACAAGCTACCCCAACGGGCAAGGAAAAGAACTATTGCAAATTTTGAAAACTCCGACGCCTGAATACCGTAACCGCCAACACCAACCCAACGGTGCACATTTTGAACCGGAGGAAGTATAAGCACCAGAACAAGGGCGAAATAGGAAATCCCCAAAAAAATGTATGCCAGATGGTGAAGTATGTGATAATCTATGTAGGAAATACCTAACATCAGTGTTATGCCGATAGCGGCAAACATAAGCTGTCTTTTGAGAAAATACAGGCTGTCGCCGTTGTTGTAGTATGCAACCGGATAGGATGCAGAAAACATCATAATAAGGCCGATTACAAGGAGCAACAGAATTATTATCAAAAAGGGCAGGTCAATACCCATACCCACAGAAAATAGGGAAAGGTGTTTTTTTCTACCCTTTGGAGGAGTTTTTGAGTTAACTGTTCCTCTTTTTCTATTGTAGCTTTTTGAGGTACGCTGTCTTTCCGACGACATTCTCTTCAAGGTTTGTGTTGACATTACGCTCCTCCTTTCTACTAACCATATATATGATAAATCAAAGTCCTAAAATTACTAAGGCTGTAACAATTATACCAACAACCACAGTAAAGGAGCTGAAAACAACTACAATTTTTGTTTCGCTCCAACCACATTTTTCAAAGTGATGATGAATAGGGCTCATTTTGAAAAGTCTTTTTCCGTGAGTTAATTTAAAGTATGAAACCTGCAAAATAACCGAAAGCATTTCAATGATATATACCAAAGCCATCGGTATTAGGATTACAGGCATATTCATTGCAAAAGCCATAGCGCAAACAGCACCGCCAAGGAACAAAGAGCCTGTGTCGCCCATAAACACCTTTGCAGGGTTAAAGTTCCAAATCAAAAATCCAAGGCATCCACCTGCAATTGCTGAGGAAAGCACAGTTGTTGCAGGACTGGACATAATGCTTGCAACAATCATATAGAACAGCGCTACAAAGAAAGTTTCCGAGCCTACAAGTCCGTCAATTCCGTCAGCAAGGTTAACTGCGTTTACAATGCCCACGATTACGATAACGCTGATTATATAATACACAATGGCAAAGCTGCCAAAGTCAACTGTTCCCAAAAACGGAATATAAGTTTTGCTGCCGTAGCCGAAAAATGCGTTAACGGCTACATATGCAATGGCTATTCCAAACTGAAAACCCAGCTTCTGCTTTGCTGTAAGTCCAAGGTTTCTCTTTTTAACAACCTTGATGTAGTCGTCCAAAAAGCCTACTGCACCGTACAAAAACGCCATAGCAAGGCTTACTATCATCATAAATACTTCCTTGCCAAAGGAGTATCCTGTTGGCTCGTAAATACTTCCAAAGAGGGCTAAACAGGTTGTGACAACCGCTGTTGAAACAACAATGGCGATGATAAACATTATTCCGCCCATTGTTGGAGTACCCTCTTTCTTCTTATGCCAGGAAGGTCCTATATCCAAAATGGTTTGACCGTATTTTAACTTGTGCAACGCCGGAATAAGAACCTTTCCAACTGCCGCCGAGATAGCAAAGGCAACCACAGCCGCCAATGCCGCCCATATACCGTTTAACATCTAACTCACCTCATTTAATACTTCTTTTATTTTAATTGATTATTGATTTCCTCAATAACCTTTTTTACCGGAATTTTCCCTGCTATTAAAGCAGACGCCGCCGCTACTACAGAGGGAATGGCAATATCCTTGCTTTTACTTACAAAAATTCTGCCCATTTCTGCTCCGTAAAGCAGTTCAAAGCACCTTTGATTTTCTCTGTCCTGAATATTCAGTCCAACAACATCAGCACTTTGATTTACTGTTGAATATGTCAGCTTTTCCCCACCGTCATACATTTTGTTAGATGCAGGAACAGCCAAAGCACCCTTGATGTCAAAATCGTGATAAGCGTTGTCAAGGACAAGGGTTACAGGGACTTTAGTTTCAAGTGACTGACTGCTGACGCAGTTTTTCAAAAGCATTTCTACTTCTTTTTTGTCAGGTGAGTCACCCTTAATTACAATTTGATTATTCAAGCCTAAAGTTCACTATCCCTTCGTCAGTCCGCAATACCTGTTTGTGCCGCAAATGTTACCGTCACCACAGTACCCTCACTTACCTTTGTACCCTCAGGCAAGCTTTGCTGAGTTGACAAAGCGTCACTTGTGGTTGACGCACCCTTAACCGAAACATTCAGTCCGTATGCTGCCGCCACATTGTTTACCTCGCTAAGACTGTACCCGATTAGGTTAGGAACCTCAACAGTTTCCTTTGCTGAGCTTTCGTCTGTGTAAAGCACAACTGTTCCTCCGTTTGGAACGGATGCACCCGCCTCGGGAACCTGAGCTATAACCTTTTCTCCTGTTCCCTTTATTACAGCCACCAAATTGTCGCTTTGAACCTGTTGTTCAGCCTCGCTTGGTGTAAGGCCGGAATATATACCGGCTACGCTGTCGATATTCTCCAGCTCCTCGTCTGTATATTCTGTTTCAACCTCAAGATAAGGCAAAACCTCCTCCATAATAGACGAGAACACAGGCGCTGATACAATTGAGCCATAGTAAGCGCCGCCCACAGGTGTGTCGAAGAACATCAGCATTGCATACTTTGGGTTATCGGCAGGGGCATAGCCCAGGAATGATGCGATATAGTCCTCCTCGCCGTCATCGTTTAAGTCAACCTTTTTTTCCGATGTACCGGTTTTTCCTGCTACTCTGTAACCTGCAACATATCCTGCCTTTACTCCGCCCTGTTTGGAGTTTCTTTCAAGTATTCCGTTTAGGGTTTCCGAAACATCACCTGAGATTACTTTTCTTTTTACCTTTGTATCAAAGTTCTTGATAACATTTCCCTTGCTGTCCTGAATCTGCTTAACCACATGGGGCTGAACAAGATTTCCTCCGTTGGCAACGGAGGCAACAGCAGTTATCATCTGAATAGGCGTGATTGAGAAGTTCTGACCAAAGGATGCAACTGCAAGGTCGGTTACAAGCATTGAACCGTCTTGGGAGAAGAATATGTCGTCACTTTCGCCTGGCAGGTCAATTCCTGTCAATTCAGAAAAGCCGAAAGCCTGATAATACTCCCAAAACTTTTCTGCACCAATCTTTGCGCCAATCTGCATAAATGCAGGGTTACAGGAGTTGATAATAGCCTGTTCAAAGGTTTGTGTGCCGTGACCGTTAGTATCGTGACAGTGGATTTCCCTGTCGCCCACAGTCATTCCGCCTGAGCAGAAGAAGGTGTCGTCTGTGGAGATTACGCCCTCCTCAAGTCCCATTGAAGATGTGATTATCTTAAATACAGAACCGGGATAATAGGTGTCGGAAATTGCCTTGTTTCTCCATTGCTTTGTAAGTGCCTCGCTAATGGCTTTATTCTTCTTTTTTTCGTCGGTTATTGCGTCAATCTCTTTCTTCGTTTCCTTATCTGCAATGGTGTATGGCTCGTTAAGGTCAAAGCCTCCCACAGTTGCCATTGCAATAATTTCACCGGTATTTACATCCATCATTATTGCACAGCCACGGTTATATACATTAAAGTCCTGTATATTTTGAGCCATATATTTTTCGCAGATAGCCTGAACAGTTTCGTCTATTGTGAGAACAATATTATTTCCGTCCTCTGCCTCAATATTCTGTTCATACTCAAAGGGCATATCCGCACCCCTTGAGTTCCTTGCAGAAACAAGTCTGCCCTTTGTACCGGAGAGGTACTTGTTGTACTGATATTCAACTCCCTCAAGACCTTGGTCGTCCGCACCGGTAAAACCGATTACGGAAGATGCAAGTTCGTTGTATGGGTAATATCTTTTGTAATCATCAAGCAAATCTATTACATTTTTTATGCCGTATTCTTCTTCAATCTTATCCTGAAGCTTTAGGATTTGCTCCCTTTCTTCACTTTCAATCTTTCTCTTAACATTGACATAGTAGGAATTTTGCTTTGTTTCCTCTAAAACATCCTCATAGTTAAGGTCAAGGATTTTTGCAAGATTCTCGGCAACATACTCCCTCTGTTCATCTTCTTCAAAATATGCAGGAGCCATTACAACCCTCCACACAGAGGCACTCTGTGCAAGTGGCTTTCCGTTTCTGTCGTAAATTGTACCTCTTTTTGCAGATATTTCTGTGTCGTGAAGCTGTTGCTCAACAGCCTTTTGGCTAAGCTCCTCGCCCTTTACAATCTGCAAAAATGCAATACGGCAAATTGCCGCTCCAAAACCTAACAATATAAGAATAATGAGCAGTAAGGCAGACCTTCGGCTAAGTGTTTGGGCTGCACCCGGCTTTGGCTTTGACATTTTATCTGCTCCTTTCTTTTCAATAAATACGGAAAAAGAGTTAAGATTCGCCTAATCTCAACTCTTGTTACCCTCTATAATCTTATTACATAACTGTCCCACTTATGACCACAGAGAGGATATTGCATCCGCAATAGTATCAAAGATACTTTTATCAGCATCGGACACAACCTCTGCTTTATCTCCGCTGGAAAGATCCACAAATTCCTTTTGACTGTTGGAAGCCTTGTACATTCCCAGCTTGTCCTGTGCATACTCCTCTACAATAGCAGTTGTGTACTTTGCGTCAACTTTCATCTGCATTTGAGTGTACTCGCTTTGGCTGTTCTCCAGCATATCCTGAGCATCGGCAATATTTTGATTAAGCTCGGTAAGCTGTACCTGACCATAGATCATGGTGGCAACAACAGCAACAACAATAGCAGAAAGTGCAAATCCAACAGCTAACTTAAGAGGATTGTGCTTGCGTCGTCTATTCTGTTCTCTTTTTCTGCGTGGCATTCTAACCACTTTGCCCTTTTTCTTACGAACAGGCTCAGGGCTATAGGAAATATCCCTTGCTGTGCTGTCCGTATCAAAGAACGATATATCATATGCATTATTGTCTTTAAAAAATGTCATATTAAACTTCCCTGCAATATCTTATATACCAAAAAGACAACAATCTACATATTGTGATATATAGGTTCGTTATCTCACCAAAAATTCAAATAAAGAAAAATAAGAAAATACTATATGTATTTATTTGCAACCGATTTGTAACACAATCGATTGTGTTTTTGTAACCTTAATTACACTACTGAAATATTTTACTACATATAGTGTGATTTGTCCAGTCAAATAATACAAAATTGTCATTTTACATAAATTTTTTCGCAAATTCTCAGCTTTGCACTTCGGCTACGGGCGTTATTTTCCAATTCGGAAATTTCAGCCTCTATTGGCTTGCGGTTTACAAGCCTTGCCTTTGGTGAATTTCCACAAACACACACAGGAAAGTCCTTTGGACAGGTACAGCCCTGACACCAGGACGCCATTTTCTTCTTGACAATTCTGTCCTCTAAGGAGTGGAATGTGATTACTGCAAGCCTGCCACCGAAAGCAAGCATATCAAATGCGTCCTCCAAGCCATTTTCAAGCTGGGTTAATTCACCGTTTACTTCTATTCTAAGTGCCTGAAAGGTTTTTCGGGCAGGATGTCCCTCTCTCCTTACCTTTTGAGGCACACTTGACTTTATAATTTCTGCAAGCTGAAGGGTGGTTTCGATTTTTCCCTCTTCCCTTGCCTTTACGATGCCTTTTGCTATGGATGGTGCGTACTTGTCCTCGCCATAGCGGTAGATTATATCTCTAAGCTCTTCATAGCTAAGGTTATTAACAAGGTCGGCGGCCGTTGTACCGCTTTGGCTCATTCTCATATCAAGGGGAGCGTCCTTGTGAAAGCTAAAGCCCCTTGACTCTGTATCAAGCTGATGTGAGCTGACGCCAATGTCCAGTAAAACTCCGTCAACCTGATTTACTCCTCTGTCCTTTAACAGGGACTTCATATCTCCAAAGCAACCCTTGATTATTATGGAATTAGGCTCATCCTTAAACCTCTCCGTAACTGTTCTGATTGCGTCAGGATCCCTGTCAATGGAAAACAGCTTACCGCACTTTAAATGTTTGAGAATTTCTGCCGAATGACCTCCACCGCCTGCTGTGCCATCAACATAAATTCCGTTTTCTTTTATATTAAGCCCCTCAATGCACTCCTTGAGCAACACGGGAATATGATTAAAGCTCATCTTGGATTAAATCCTTAAAAGACTCAGAGCGTCGTCCAAATCTTTCTTCTTGTCGTCAATAAATTGGTCAAACCGTTCCTTGTTCCAAACTTCAATTCTTGTATCCATACCCACAACAACAGCCTCGCCCTCAATGGCACTGTCCTCACGCAGTTTTTGGGGTAACTGAATTCTGCCCTGTGAGTTAGGGCTCACAAGGGTTGCGGCAGATAAAAGAACATACTGGAGCGCCAAAGCACTCTTTGCAGGAAGCTCACGAATTTGATCCTTTAGGCGGTTGAATTCTTCAACTGACATAATCTGAATATTGCTGGAAAAGCCGTTGGTAACATAAAATTCCTCACCAAGAGCCTCCCTGAATCTTTGTGGCAGAACAATTCTGCCCTTAGCGTCAACGGAATGAACCGACATACCCGAGAACATATTTATCTGCCACCTCCAAATTCAGAATAAAAATGACATTCGCCTATCATCCTTCAACACTTAGTGTCACGAATTGACACGGAATGCCACTTAACAAACACTATTATATACCATAGGTTAAAATTTTGCAAGGAATTTGTAACAATTTATTCAACTAAATTTTACGCTGAATTTATTTTCTGACTTAAAGGGTTGAAAAATTAATAAAAATAAAAAAGCTGTGACGAATTTTTCACTCGTCACAGCCAAATTTTTTCAGTAATTTACATCATTGAAAAAACATCTTCATATAAATTATTTTTTAGGTCGTACAGGTTTTTAATCACCTTATATTGCAGTTTATTGTTAATTGTCATAACTTTTATACCGTCATAACCCTTGCATTCGTAAACCATCTTCGGTGTACCGCCCTTTACAGGAACAGAAAGGAGTGACTGACGGAATATAAAGTCACTGAATGTACCGGTCTTTTCGTCATACTCCATACCACCCATAACGAGAGGAGATAAGTACACCTTGCCTCCTGCTATCTCCATAGTAACAGAATGCATTGAGCTTGACTTTAAATCGTCCTTATTTTTAATCTTACTATAAATATCATTCCATGTACAAAGCTGTACTGCCTTATTCTTTACGCCTGTTCTTCTGTAAAATACCTCTTTATTATTACTGTTCTTCTTACTGAAACAAACCGTATCACCGTCAGCATAGTTCAGGTCGGTAATCCTTGTAGCTACAGTATTGATTTTGCCGGACTTATCAAGCCTTTTCAAATCCATTTTACTGTTTACAAAGTACAGATAATTCTTTGTTGAATAAGTAAAATCCGCCATGAAAGTTTTTGTCTTACCTGTTGCTAAATCATAGGATTTGTTATTATAGTAAATTTTTCCGTTAAATATCTGCGTGAGTGAAGAAAGCAAGCCACCGTCATCGGTTTTAACAAGTGTTTTTACCTTGCCGTCCTTATACCTGCAAATCTTTTCTCCGCATTGGAAAATAACACTTGAGCCGTATCCGCCGATTACCATTACAACTGAATTTTTACTGCTGTAAAGCTTCTTTTTATTCTTTCCGTTTAAGCCAACCTGCATAAGGCAGTGGGACTTTTGGTTATTGGTATTATAGTAAACAGTATTACTCCTTACATAATACTTACAAGTGTAAAGATCAGAAAACTTTGCAAGGGTTTTTGTTTTGCCCTGTTTAGTTCTGTACTGGAGTTTTCCCTTGTCAAAACAGAACACAGAACCATTCTTTACTGCATAACTTCTATTTGTTGCAATATAGGTAGTAGGCACTTTTTTAGTTGTTTTTGCCGATGTCCCTGTTACGGGAACAACAAACATTGTTATCAACATTGCAAGGGTCAGTACCGCTGATATTATTTTTTTCATAAAATATTCCTCCTGTTGATTTCCGAATTATAATTTACATATTACTAATTCTTACATACATTATACAATTTTTGCTATAAATAATAAATTAGCATTATCGTCAAAAAAACACAATATATTTTGTTGAAAACATCAATCTATTTGTAACAAGTCATAGAAAATTGAGGCATTATTTGTCAAAATTATACAACTGTATTTTAATTATGATGAAAAAACTGCTTTTCAGGCTGATGCTCCTTGTAGGAGTTGAGGTAATTAAAAAGCATTCTGTATCTGCCGTTTGGAATAGGAATGTTGTTGTTATACTGTCTGTAGGGATTTATTCCAAAGCCTGTGAGCAAGGTGTTATAGGGCTTTAAATAGTCATTGGAAAATTCGATATATTCTGTAAACCGTTCCCATACCTCATTTAAATCCTGCACCTTGCCAAAGGAAATCTCCAAATTGTTGTAGGAACAGTCAAAGGTGAAAATATCTCCGTTTTCTGACTTTGTAACAGAATAAATATCCCCGTTGTCATCATAGCATGTTGGCGCAAAGCCGTATTACATTTTTGCATAATTAACAAAAAGTTCGTCATTTATACATTAATTATCTTTACTTTGTTGTCTCAAAGTGCTAAAATATGGATATAAACCAATTAAATACTTTTCTAATCAAATAAGGTGATAAAAATGGTTAAATAAGTTTTTGCAAAGCAAAATTTATTAGTAAAAGGAGAGTTTAGAATGAAAAAGCTATTGTCAATCACACTTTCTATGGTGTTAATGCTGTCTATGATTGTCACTGCATTACCTGCGGTTAGTGCCGAAACAACCGGGGCAGATACATATGCTGTTACCATACTCAACAAAACAGAAGCTGTTATCAGCAACACTTCTCTTGAAGTGAAAAAGGGCGACAGCTACTCCACAACAATCTCAATTAAAAACAAAGAAGAAATGGGCGAGATTAAGGTTGGAGTAATTATGGATGACGGCACCATAGTTGAGCCAAAGGCTGTTGACGACTACACCTTGTCCGTTGACATTCCTAAGGTTACAGGAAATCTGTATATCTCTGCATATACTGCGTCAAAGACCGGTGCGGTTCAAGTCGGAAGTAGCGGTTACGGTGAAATTGTCAGGGTATTAGAAAATGTAGTGTCCGATATGCCTAATGTTAAGTACTACGGCTGTGAGGATTATTATTTGCCAAACGGTTCTTTCTATTTTGAAGAAACCTTCACACCAAAAGAGGGTTACGAAATAAAGGAAATTAAGGCAGTTAACACCTGTGCTTATCTTTACGATACTGTAAATTATTACGGTGAACCACTTGCCAAGGGTTATGATTATCGTGAGCAGGATATGCTTGACGGTGAGTCTGCTGATACATTGACAAAAAATGAGGACGGCTCTTATACACTTAGGTATATGCCGTCGGGAAGTATGTTTGTTAAAGTAGTTGCAGAGAAAAAGGCAACAAACCAAGATAAAGACGGATATGTAAAGGTAAATTACTTATATGCCTGTGATGGAGATGAATTAAATTTCTCTTACAAGCCTAATTACTGTAAATATGGAAGTAGTTTTACTACTACGGTAAAAGGCAAGGAAACCCTTGCTTATGACATAATTAGTGATATAGGTGTTGTAATGGGCAAAGACACTTTTATTGATCCGATAGAGGTTGATGAATACACATACACTATTGATATTCCTTGTGTTACCGGAGATATTACAATAGGAGCCTTAACTAATAGTTCTGCACATACAGTTCACGGAATAGGCTCACTTTGCTCTTTTACAACAAATTTGGAACATGTATCTTTATACCAATATATCCCCGGAGATGGAACAACTCCAAGTTATAGTTACCCAATTGAAAGTCAAATTGTTAATTATGATTATTCCTTTTATTTTCAGATTATCCCCGATTATGGATATGAAATAGTATCTGTAACACCAAAAAGAAGATATTTGAATTATGATACAGGAGAATATAAAATATCTGAATACTCGGTTGAAAAAGCTGATAAAAATGAGTATCTTGTAAAAGCTTGGGGTGAGCAGGTACTACTTGAGGGCGAAGTCAGGAAAATTCAGAATCAGGCAAAGCTTTCTGAATCAAAATTAACCCTTAAAGCCGGTGATACTAAGATTTTAAAGGTTACAGACGGCACAGCAAAAGCCTGGGAAACCTCAAACAAAAATGTTGCGACTGTTAATAACGGAAAGGTGACAGCGGTGGGCAAAGGCACTGCAACAATCACCGCAACTTTAACAACAGGGGAAAAGCTCACCTGTAAGGTAACTGTTGTAACCTCACCAAAGCTGACATTGTCAAAGGTTATCCTAAAGTCAGGTGGAAGCAAAACCATAAAGGCTGTTGGCGGAACAGTAAGGTCCTGGACAACATCAAACAAAAATGTTGCCACAGTTAAGGACGGTAAGATAACAGCACTTAGCAAAGGAACAGCAACGGTTACAGCCACACTTACAACAGGCAAAAAGCTGACTTGCAAGGTAGTTGTTGCAACAGCACCAAGGCTCACAAAAACAACAGTTAAGGTGAAAAAGGGCGGTACTGCCACAGTATTAATCAGCGGTAAGGTTGCAACCATAGACAATAAGTACACAAACACAAAGATTGCAAAAATTAATTCAAAGGTAAGTACATCGGTTCTAAAAATCAAAGGACTTAAAAAGGGAACAACAACCCTGAAAATCAAGGTTAATGGCGTAAAAACCCTTAATCTGAAAGTTAATGTAAAGTGATTTATTCAGTATTTCCCTAAGTCAAAGGCTCAAGTTCAAATGAACTTGAGCCTT
The DNA here is from genome assembly GCA_029225165.1 of Oscillospiraceae bacterium. Classification (GTDB taxonomy): domain Bacteria; phylum Bacillota; class Clostridia; order Oscillospirales; family Acutalibacteraceae; genus Ruminococcoides. The sequence continues at coordinate 56,229 of JAQXVY010000004.1, read as the reverse complement.
TTAAAATGCCTTATTTATCAGCGTTTCCTAAAAAACGGAAATAATTTCATTTACATCAAAGGAGCAAAAATTTTTAGGAGGATACCTATCACCTTACGGCTTAATTTCACCTTTTTTTGTGACCGAGGTGTTATCTCAACGCACTTTGAAAGAGTTTCCTTATAATCCTCTGCAATATCTGTTATACAGGCGGTTTTGTACAAATAGGTTGCGCACTCAAAGTGATGATAAAGGCTCCTGTAATCCATATTGATGGTGCCTACCACCGCTTCTCTGTCATCGCTGACAAATACCTTTGCGTGAACAAATCCCGGTGTGTATTCGTAGATTTTCACGCCCGACTCCAGCAACGAGGCATAGTGAGTCCATGCCAAGCCGTGAGCGGCTGCACTGTCAGTCACTCCCGGGAGAATTAAAGACACTTCCACTCCACGCTCTGAAGCGAATTTCAGCGCTGTTTCCATTTCGTTGTCCATTATCAGATAGGGCGTCATAATATGAACATACCTCTGCGCCCTGTTCAGAATATCCATATAAATACGCTCGCCCACCTTGTCCTGATCAAGAGGGCAATCACCATATGGAATTACATATCCTGAAGTATTGTCAGGTACAAAAGTCGGATAGTCCAAATACTTTTGGAACTCAGGATGTTTTTCATCAATGTTCCAGCTCTGCAATGACATCAAGGTAAAGCTTTTTACTGCATCGCCCTTAAGCATAACACCTACATCCTTCCAATGACCGTATTTGCTGTTATGATTTATGTATTCATCTGCCAAATTCACACCTCCTGTAAAGGCTGTGTGTCCGTCAATCACCATAATTTTTCTGTGATCCCTATAATTATAGTGAGTGGAAAGAAAGGGAGTCACAGGGGAAAACATTTTGCACTGAATACCCAGCTCCTTCAATCGCTTTGGATAATCGTGTGGCAGTGTTGAGAATTCACAGGTGCCGTCGTACATTACACGAACCTCAACACCCTGCTTGGCTTTCCGAGCCAAAATCTCCAATATTTTGCCCCACATCAGACCTTCATCTACAATGAAATATTCCAAAAAGATAAAATGCTCTGCCTGTTCCAGTTGCTTAAGCATTTCCTCCCACATATTTTCTCCCAATGGAAAATATGTTACATCAGTGTTTTCATAGACAGGATAGCACCCGGTACGACCTAAATATCGGGTAAGTGCCGAAACCTCCGGAGCCTCCTTGTCCAGATTTTCCATCAGCTTTTGGGATTGAGGAATACTCTTTCTTGTATGGTCAATCAGCCAATTCATACGCTTTTTCAGGGTGCGATTCCCCAAGTCCCTTTGAGTGTACCAAAACAGCAACGCTCCGAATACAGGCAACAGCATAATAACCATCATCCAAGTAAGCTTTGCCGATGCGTCCATACGACTGTTAATGAGATATAGCACCATAACCGCCATAAATAGTATCATTCCGCCATAGATATGAGGGAGAAACTCTGCAAACCAATAGAATACACCGAACATAACAAAAATCTGAACTGCCAACAGCAGCAAAATCAGTCCCAATCGGCTGAAAATCAGGTGAAGCAGTCCTTTCTGCCCTTTTTTCAGCAGGGTCAACCCCTTATTTGTTTCTTCATTCATAACGCACACCACCATAAATACAAATCATTATTTGCCAATACTAATCATTCCGCTTTCCACCTTTTTAATGTAGGGAAAAGCTTTTCACAATGCTCTTTCATTTCTTCATTTGTCATTCCTGCCTGTGAACCGTATTGTGAACACATTTCTATGTATTCTTCCATTGTCACCTTGTCAATAAATTCACCTTTTTCGTAACAGTATTTACAGTAGTCGTTATTTATTTTTCCATCATTTTCTGTGCCTAACTGCTCATTAGAAGTAATAGGCATACCACAACTTTGACATATTTTATCCATTTTGCACCTCACATAATTCTTGAATCCATATTAAAAATAAGCTTGTATGTATTTTCTGACTTTTTCCATGTTGAAGTAATATGAAATGTACCAACCAAGTCAGAATTTCTTTCATCTGCTACTGACATTGAAAGGACATAACCCCCTCCTATTCCTATACAGTTAATTTCCTAAAAATATCATATCATTTTAGTAAATGTTTTGCAATTAATTTATAAGAATAGGCGATATATTATATACAAAGAAGAAACACTATTTCCTACAATAGTATCTTCTACACTCTCCCCAAAAACAGTCCACAGGACTGTTTTCTTTACTCCGATTGCAACATAGTCGTTTAGCGTCGTGCATAAATGCACTTCCTCAAACTCCTTGTTGCGGCTCTTCCTCGTACTCCCTTCCTCCGCCACTGGCGGCGGTCGTACTCGTCACCTTCGACTCCTGTCACCTCGTTGCTTGTTTAAAATTAAAACAGGTAATGCCGATGCATTACCTGTTTTAATGGTCGAGGTGACAGGAGTCGAACCTGCGGCCTCTGCGTCCCGAACGCAGCGCTCTACCAAACTGAGCCACACCTCGTTATGGAATTTGTCCTGTTTTGTCACATTCTTGTGATAAAACTAAATAGCAAAAATTCAGCACACATCTGTATGCTGAATTTATGGTCGAGGTGACAGGACTCGAACCTGCGGCATCTTGGTCCCAAACCAAGCACTCTACCAAACTGAGTTACACCTCGTTTTAATTTTCGTGCCTGATTATTATATAATAAGTTATGGTGAATTGTCAATAGCTTTTTGAAAAATAATTGCAAAAATATATTATTTTTTGTATTTATTTGCTTTATCGTTTTTATTGCGGATAATATCAGGGAAAACATCACATTGGGCGGACAAATGTACGGAATATTGATTTTGCGTCTTTCGTATCTATTCCCTTTTCCATTGCACTGCACAAGGTTTCTCTGTCCTTTTCCCACTCATCCACCTTGTCTGTGACGAAAAACAGTCTTAACTGCAATTTTCCATCTTCTGTTACAGAATATCTGTAAAGGTAGGTAAATATGTTTTCGTCCTGCTCCATTTTTAGGAACGGTGCAATATTAATTTCTTCGGGGACATCTCCGCTGTCTGCCTCTTGTAATTTTAGCATAAAAGATTTGTCCTTATATTTTTGGCAAACATCCTGTGGGTATCCCAAAATTTTCAGCCTTTTTCCTGCCTCTTCCCTTTGCAATCTGTTAAGTTCCTTATCCATAATTACTTCCTTTCGCAAAATACCAAATATCTGTCAAATCCACTGCCGTCTGTCTTAATACAGGTCATCAAAATCAGCATATCCTTACCCTCTTTAAGGAAAATGTCATCCATCTGTTTTGGTGTAATTACTTTCGTTTCTGTTACAGAATATTTTAGCGTTGACCAGTAATTTTTAACCTTAATTTCATCTCCGATTTTCAAATTTCGGATGTTATCGAAGAATATTCTGCCCACATATCCTGTGTGTCCTGCAAGTACGCAGTTTGTGTCCTTACCGCCGATAGGCAGTGATGTATATGTCAGGTGTGCCGAGCCATACTCCATATGATTTCTGCCTGTGCCCAAGTAAATCGGCAGTTTCATATCAATGGCAGGTGCCTCAACATAGCCGTAAACACCGTTAAAAATTCCATATTCACTAAGCTTTAGGGAGGGCTGTTCATAGGCAATTTCGTCTGTCAGCTTTTCCCTTTGCTTTGTTTTCAGCATTTCGTTATACTCTATGCTGTCACGCTTTAACCTTTCAATATCTGCCTTGAAATATATGGGGTAGTCCGAGGAACCGTCTTTAAGGTATCCCTCATCATCAACAATGCCCTTCTTTTTTGCTTCCCTAAAGGAACCATCCATTTGATTACTTGTGCTTTGGTCAAAGGTGTTTGAAATATCCTTAGCCACACTTTTTCCGTACCAGTTGGAAATGGTCGGGAACAAAATCAGTCCTATCCCTGCAATAAGCATAACAGTTGCAATAATTGTAAATGTCACTCGTACTTTTTTATTTTTCACTCCTTTGCCCCCTTACTCACTACCGTTGATGTCAACTGATGTTTGAAGTTTCTTTTTATTCTTCCTCACCACAGCAAAAACAATAGTTGCTACAAGGATTACAAAGCCCACAATCACTATTGTCACAACCCAATAAGGAATACGGTAGCCAAAGAGGTACATATATCCGTCCCTAAAGGTTGCCTGCTGAACAGTTTGCTCATCATCACTTTTATCCATAGGCACTCTCACTCCACGGACAAGTAGCCTGTGGGTGTTAAGTCCGTAAGGTGTACAGGTGAGCAATGTTATGTGGTCCTCACCTTTGACGATGTGCAAATCCTGTGTTTTCTCCGGAAGTACAACCTTGATTTGGTCAACCTGATATTTTAAAGTTTTGCCGATAACACGGATGTAAAAGGCATCTCCCTTTTTCATTTCTGTCAGGTAATCAAACATTGTGGCTGTGGGCATTCCCGTATGGGCAGAAATTACCGAATGAGTGCTTTTTCCACCAATAGGCAGAGATGTATTTTGGAGATGACCTGCTCCCTTTTGCAGGATTTTTTCGGAAGTACCGTGATAGATAGGAAGATTAACGCTAATCTTTGGAATTTCAACATAGCCGATTAGACCCTTACCGTCAACATCTAAGGTTTTTTCGTAGTTTGCGCCGATTTTTCTGTATGCCTCTTCATCAAACGGGTCGGTGATAATAACATTGTCGGTAAGGCTTTCGTTGTAGCTTTTCGCCTGTGAAAGCAGTTCCCTGTACCTCTTATTATCCATATTTTTTACGGTATTATAATAAACCCGGCTCTCCTGTGCAAGGGCGTGGTTGTTAATCATTGCGCTTATCATTGGGTAGGACATTATTCCGATGCCAACGACAAACAAAAGAATTACAAAAATCAGTCCAATTTTTTTCTTCATAAAATCTTCCTTAAATAAATGCGTTCATCACCTTTAATTATAAGGTAAACTGCCGTATATTTCAAGAACTGTTGCAATTATAAAGATAAGGGATGCGGTTGCCCGCATCCCGAAACTATTACTTATCATTAATGTTTAATTACTTGGAAGTCTTTTTTCTCTTAAGCATAACAAACATTACGCCTGCTGCTGCGATAAGAGCTGCACCGCCGATTGTGAACATCATTGTGCCCATACCACCTGTCTGTGGAGCAGAAATCTTGATGTTCTCAACTGTGATTTTTCCGTCTGAATTTGCCTGATAATCTCTTACTGTTACCGTGCCACCTGTTGTATCGTAGTTAGGTTCGATAGTTACAGGATAAGCAGTTGAATCAAGGATATAACCCTTTGGAGCCTCAAGCTCTTTTACATAGTATGTACCTGCCTTTAGCTGTTTTCCGCCAAAGTTTGTTGTACCCGCTCTGTCTGTTGTTGCCTCTGCAAGCTTACTGTTATCACTGCAATCTCTTTGGCTGTAAAGACCAAATTTTGCACCCTGAAGCTTGTTGCTATTTGAGTCAACCTTAATTACCTCTACATTAAATGTAAACACCTGAACAGTAGGACCCTGTTGAGTTTTAACATTTCCGGTTGTCTTATACTGAATACCAACTGTGTTGTCGTTGCTGTCACGACCAACAGTTGCCTGAGGAGTAACCATAGTTGTAAATGTTACAACTACATCACCATTCTGGTAGAAGGAATCCTTTGTAAGTACATTGCTGTCAATCTTGATACCGAATGTTGCGTCCTGAACATCAACCTTTGAGTATTTAATGTCTGCTGTACCCTGCTTAACTGATACAATATTTACATCTGTTGCAGAAAGACCTGCTTCCATTGTATCTGTGATAGTCATTTCTGTAAGTTTTTCGGAAACATTGCTGGGAACAGAAGCCTTGAGCTTAAATGTTACTGTTTCGCCAACACTTGCAGATGTGTATTTTACTTCCTTATTATTTTCAACAATCTTCTTGTCAAGGCTGACAGTACCAACCTTACCGCCTACATCAATAGTGCCGGCATTTTCAACCCAAGCATTGTTCTCATACTGTGTTACAATAAGTGAAGATGCAGCAGAGGCACCCTGTGGCATACGTGTGCACTTTACATAGTAGTAACCGGGAACTGTGCTAAAATCCTTTGTTGTGCTTGCATCTGTAGGCTGGAATGTGTCGGAAACAGAGCCAAGTGATTCTGTTGCGTCAGCGGCGCTGATAATTGCAGAAGCTGAGCTACCGTTTTCGATAGCCGTTTTAACAGCGTCAGCAACACCGTCGGTAACTGTTACATCACCGGTTGTTGTGTCGATAGTTGCAAGCTGATAAACTGTGAAGCCAAAGTCTGTCTTGTCACACTTGAGTGTAAAAATATAACTGTTTCCGCTTGTGAGGGCTGCGCCTGCGCCGAATGGTATAGCAACAGCCATAATCAATACAGCAAGAACAGCTGCCATAATTTTCATAAATGTCTTTTTCATTTCTTTTTTCTCCTTTTAAATATATATTTTTTAATTAGGGCTTGTTTAATAAATAGCGGAATGCACAAAAAGCGAGAGATTTTTTCGCAAGACAAGGCATTTTTTCGATGGAATACTGGCGTATTTCGAGGAAAAATAACGCAGTATTGCGGAAAAATATCCGCTTTTCTGGGCGTTTTGTCATTTATTAAACAAGCCCTAATAAACTGAATCATTTATCTGCCGTGGCGACAGTTTACGGATTTTCTTCTCCTTGTGCCAACTATGTAGCATCCGCCCGAGAATAGTGACAAGCCCACAATGCACATTCCTAAAATCATAAAGAATGTTGTTGGAGTACCGCTTGCCATAGGTACTGTAATAACAGGGTTAACATAATCAAGAGTAATGCTGTACTTCATCTCCCCTGTGGTTGAGTCTGCCATAGGCAGGCAGAAGTACTGCATCTCCGGGTCTTTAATATGACCTTCCTTAGTTGAAACCTCTTTCACACAATACCATTGGTATTCCTTAGTATAGTCGGTAATACCGCTTTCGTTACTGGTTTTGCTGTCGTCAGTAAAAATAGCAAGGTTATTAAATTGTGCTACACCGTTTTCGTTGGAAGTGGTTTCGCCTGTTGATGTTAATCCGGAAACATCAGCACCGTCACCGCTGACCTTGTAAAGGGCAAAAGTAACATCACCAAGGGCATTTCCCTCACCGTCTGTTTTGTTTATTGTAACAGAGCCGGGTGTGGAAACATTTTCAAAGGTTGGGGTATCGGTTGCATTTCTATCCATAAATGATTCATAGTCAAATGTTACAAAGTCGCCGTTCTCTGAATCAACCAAGTAATCGTTAAGATTTCCCTTGTAATATGTAGGAGTCAGACTAAGGGTATTGTCGTTATTTCGGCTTACTACAACCTTTAGGATAATTGCATCACTGTCAGTCTGATAGTCAGTGTCGTTTACGCTTCCCTCTGTGATTTTGTAAAGGTAAGTACCCTCTCCGTCATATGTAATGCTTTCAAAAGTGACCTTGCCGGGAGTTTCTGACGGAATCTTTGTAACTGTTTGACTTCCAATTTCCGTTGTGTCCAGTGTTTCATCATTGCCAAGGACGATTGACTCCATACCCTCTAAGGTGAATGTGAATTTTTCACCATAGTAGTTTTCACCGTCAAGAGTCTTGGTCACAGCAGGAGTGTACTTTGCCTCTTCCTTACGGTTTGTAAAGGTGTGTCGGGCACTTTCTTTGCCAAGAGTACCTTCAATTACATCCGTTAAGTTGGTGTATCCGTACGAATCTTCCTCAACAATCTGATAGTCAACACCCTGTGGAATACCCCTGAATACATAAGGATTATTTTGACTGATTGTTCCGGTTAATCCGTAGTCCTCGTATATATCGTCATCATCAAGGTCAACAAGGAGCTTTACGGTAAATTCTGTATTGTCATCGGAAAGTACTTTTTCGTCCTTGTCAACAACTGTTTTGTTAACGGTAATATCGTTTGTATATACTGTGTTTACATATGACAACAGCATATGTGTAGAAAGCATTTCGTCATTAGACTTGTTGATATATTGGAATAGTGACGATTCTTCTCCTGTGCCTGACTCAACTAAGTTAGATTCAGAAGTTTCGTTACTTGCAGAAATATCGTAAAGACTCCAAGAAGGACTGTAAGCAATTTTACTTCTGTTGCTTGTCTTAATCACACTTTGGGTTGTGTCGGGATAGGCGTTAGTAAACTTTGTGTATGTAATGCCCTTTGTGTCGGTTGAAGAATATGTTTGGCAGGTGTTTTGTCCCTCGGTATCTCCGTTCCATACACTACCGGCTTTAATATAGTTACTTGTTAGTTTTCCGTTATCATCAGCCTCAACATCAAACTTAAATCTGTTGTATATACCATTTGTAGTTTTTCTTGCTATGGTAAATGTAGTTGTGGTGTCGGAAATCGGGTAGTAGTAATATGTTTTTCCGTCAACCTTATAGGATGACATCAAACTGTAATTAGAAGGTGTTGTACCGTCATAATTCTGTGCTATTGCAGGAACAGCACCGCTGTCACCGAACCATGTACATCCTGACGGGTCAAAGAAAAGCAGTCTGTCTTGGTTTAATGTAACAATTGTATCCTTTGGAGAGTCATTCTCGGTAACCTGAATATACGAACCGGGAACAAACTGTTCGCTGAAAACAGCACTATCGCCGTTTGCCAAGGAGAATGAATTACCGCCTGTAACAGCATAGTAGCTGTGTCCGTCTGAGCTGTCGTTAAAGGTATAGTTTTTGTTTGAAATATCTGTAGGAACACCATCCAAAGCAGGTGCGTTCTTTACTGCATAGCCAAAGGAATCTAAATTCTCAACCTTGTCAGCAAGGCGAGGGTTAACTTCCGATGTGTCAACGGTTTTAGTTACCTTTAGGGAGTCCTTTGCAGGAACAAAGTTAAAGCCAACACTAAGGTTTGACTCAATCATACCTCTTTCCATATAGAAAACTGTAAGGGTATGCTTTACATTAGGGTTGTTATTGTCAAATTCTGAAGTACCCAAAGCATAGGTGCTTGTTGTGTTTGCATTGTTTGCAAAAAGCTGTGGGAACTCTGCTGAACATCCGTAGCCTGAAACACTTGTGTCTTCAACATAATTCAAAGCGTTTTCTTTATCTTCCTGGTAGGAAGTGTCTATGTTGTTTACATAGGACTTCTTTTTGGCAAAGTCAATTAAGCCGCCGGACTTTTTGTGGTCACCGCCCATATCAAGGACAAGTACACCGTCAAGATATACCCAAAGGTCGTCGTCACCTGAAAATTTAAACTGTGTATTCTCTTTATTTGCACCACTGCCGATTGTGCCGTTTTCACCAAGGGTAAAGTCAATGTCAAGTCGCATACCAAAGCCAAAGTCATAGGCATTTCCGTTATGCTCGGTTGAACGGTCAAATGGGAAAAATCCGTATCCGTCACCTTCGTCTGAAAATCCGCTTAGTGCGTCCTTAACCTTGTACTCGTTTAAATTGTAGGCGTAGTTCATTGTGTACTGGTTTGTGGAGTAACCGCTAAAGTAGCAGTTATCCTTACCATTGTTACTGTCAAACTCAAAGTAATCGTTGCCCTTTGCAGTCTGGGACTTCCTCATTGGGAAAGGCGAGTTAATGACTGTGCCGTATCCGTTATCTTTAAGCCATTTGGCGTTAAAGTAAGGGAGTGTAACTCCGTTTGCAGTAAGCATACCGTCACTGTTAAGGGTGGTGTCAACAAGAGCAGAAACAGAGCCGTTAACTGTTGATGTTGTGGCATTTGAATCGTTTGGTATTATTTTAAACTTTTTCAGTCCACCCAATCCTCTGCCTGTATAATCATCAGGTTTGTTATAGAAGTTACCAAAGTAAAGCGGATAGTTCCAATCGCTGTTAAGGGAACTATACTCACCTAAAGCCTTGTTAAAGCATTCAAAAGGCTCACGGGCGGCAGCCTCGTTGCCGTTTTCAACAGACCTGTAATAGCCTGTCAGACTACTGCGCCAGCGTCCGCCATTCCTTATTTCCTCGTCCATATAGTAGTCATAGAACGAACCGTTTACAGAAATAATCTCTGTACCGCCGGTTTGGTTTTCAATGTCAATATTTGCACTGTACACCCCGGAATCTGTGGTATTTCCCTTGGTAATTTCAGTAACCCCACCGCTTCCTGATATGCTCTGTTTGATTTCAAGACGGCTGTCACCGCTGTACTCACAGTAGAGCTTTACATTAAGGGTAATTGAACCTGAGGTAGCAATACACTCAATCTGGTCATTATTGGCACCTGAAACGAGTCCTGTTTTAACAGTATTACTACTGTTAAAACAGTGACCTTTTGCAGAGTAGTAGTTTCCGTCACTGTTATATACCTTGAATTGGTAATTAGTTTCGGAGCCTGTAAGCGTAAAAGTGCCGGTATAACAGTTACCGTAACTATCTCCTGTCAACTTCCAGTCGGGGTCACTCTTTGCCCAGTTGTTAAAGGTACCGATAAGGTAATAGTCCTTATTCTGTGTAAGCTGTTCACCGGATTCTACTAAGTCTGAATTAGCGCCGGTATCCGCATTTTCTGTATTTACAGCAATAACAGAAAAGCAGGATATAGCAGTCATAAACGCCAAAATAACAGCAGTTGATGCCCTTGCCATTAATTTTGTCAACTTACCTTTTTTCAAAATTGTTCTCCTTCCTAAAATTTTGTTTTGTTATATGTTCTTATATTAAATATATACTATCAAAATGTTAACAGTATATAAATAAAACGTTTTAATTTAGTCTATCATAAGTACAAATAGAAATAAATGGTAATCATCACCAAATCTTATGTTAATATTTTGTTCATATTTACAACGAAAATAAATACTTCACAAGTAAAATGGTTATTTTTATAAAACTTATACAAAAAAATGTGGTGGAAATGAAATTCATCTTCTCTGTCATTCTGAGGGAGCAAATTTTTCCTCTCTGTCATTCTGAGGGAGCAAAGCGACTGAAGAATCTGAAAGGATAGCAGTAGTGCATAAATCGACACTGACAGGTTAGATGAAAGTATGATTTCCCTAACATAGTCGGTGGTAAAGGTAGGGGATTCCTCGACAAACTCGGAATGACAGGATGAGAGGGTATCCTCGGAATTACAGAGAAAGCTATATGCAAAAAAGGACGCACCCATATGGGTACGCCCAAATTTTATTATTTTTCTATTTCGATTTTCTGCGAAATAAGCCAATTATGACCAAGAGCCTTCAAGGGGTGCACCCCAGCCGTCGCCCCAGCCGGTAACTGTGTAGGTTGAACCCGAGCCGAGTAATAAGTCGTCAGTCTGATTCCAAACATATTTAACTGTTGCGCCCTCTTCATCCCACTTATTCTCTGTGGAGGTGCCGTCAAATCTTACAAAGATAATATTCTCCATACTGCTTGGAACAGTAACCTGTCCGTTAACTACATCAAACCACATATTGTTTGTGTCTGTCCAGCAATATGCAGCCCATCTTTCATTACCATTGTCAACATTTGATACAAAGTTGACTGTAATTGAACCGGAAGGATTTGTTGGTGATGTTTGTGTGCTTGTAGGAACGGTAGCTGTTGTAGAAGTTGTTGTTTCTGTTGGAATTGTAAATGTTGGTTTTTCATCAGAGAAAGAGTCGCCAACAGGAAGTGAAGTGATAACCTTGGCGATATACTTTTGCAGAACAGTTGCGTCCTGAACATCTATTCCCTCGTCACCGTTAACATTTGATGCTTTCTTTCCAACATCACTTAAGGAGTCGTCAGGGTTGCAAATATACTTTTGGATAGTTGTTACATCTCTAACATTGATTTTTCCGTCCTCGTTAGTATCCCCGTAAAGATGAGTAGATGGAATTTTTGTTGCAATCAAGGTAATCTCTGCGTTGCCGTTACGGGTAAAGTCGATTATACCTGTTGCAGAATTGTATGCAGTTGATGTAACATCTGCACCGCCTGTAACAACCTTTACATATGCAATCTCGTATCCGTCCTCAGGAACAACTGTCTTTGTAATTCTTGATGTTGAACCTGCCAAATCCTCATACGCTACACCGTCAGCAAAGCCTTTGATCTTTGTTGTATTCCAAGTAACAGTTCCGTTAGCCGGTGTAGAAGTAGTCGGAACAGTTGTAGTTGGTCCCTGAATATTCTTTTCGTTAAAGGACGCCAAGTCAACAAGCACCATTGCTGTTCTTCCCGGAACAGAGATTGTTGTGCCTGTTACAGTGCCCAAGTTCTTAAGTCCTGCACTTGAACCGTTAACTATTGTTGCCCAAGAGGTTGGAAGTGTTGTACTTGCCTTTAGTGTTACAGACTGAGTAGAGGCGCTGTTGTTTGCAATAACAGCAACTGTTCCCCACTCGTTAGCGGCGTTTGCAGTTTTGTTCTGCATTGTGTATGCAATTACGGAGTTTGAGCCTGAAAAGTATGACTGTCCAACAGATGTGTTTGTTCCGTCTGTAAACGGACTGTAAACCTGTCTGATTAATCTAAGACCCTTGTAGTATTCCCTAAGGCTTGAATACTGTGAAATTCGTGTCCAGTCAATTTTGTTTACAGCGTCACCTGTGTTGTAGGAGTTCTCGTCACCTCTTTTGGTTCTTGCAAATTCTTCACCTGCCTGTGTAAAGGCAACTCCCTGTGAAGTGAGAACAAGAGCCGCAGAAAGTTTGTTCATTGCAAGGAATGTTCCGTTGGAACCGTTGTAATCTGTGCTTCCCTGTGAATACAAAATCTTATCCCAAAGGGTAAGGTTATCGTGACAGGAGTTGTAGGTTACTGTCTGGCTTGGAGCTTGTGACCACTTACCAAGAATTGATGATGTATGAGCCATACAACCGGCTTTAACATCTGCTGTGCTTGAGGTTGAACCCTGAATAAAACCTGAGGATTTGTCGCTTGTGCCACCCTTCAGGGCATTTCTCATCTTATCGTTAAAGCATCCTACCCTTGGATTTAACTTGCTTGCATTATCCATAATAGCAGCAGAGGAATTTGCAATACCGTTTCCGCCACCCCAGTCAGCCATCCAAGGCTCACCGTACATAATGATTCGCTTGTCAATCTTGTCAAGCTCTGCACGGATGTTGTTCATTGTAGTATAGTCGTGACAGCCCATAAGGTCAAAACGGAAACCGTCAATATGGTACTCGTTTGCCCAGTATTTTACAGAATCAATCATATACTTTCTGTACATTGTTTTGTCAGATGCTGTAACATTTCCACAGCCTGAGCCGTTTAAGAATGTACTTCCGTTCATTCTGTAGTAGTAGCCCGGAACAGTGTTTTCAAATGCAGAGTCGCTTGTGTTGTAGGTATGGTTGTAAACAACATCCATAATTACGGAAATGCCTGCATCGTGAAGTGCCTTAATCATAGATTTAAGCTCTTTGATTCTAACAGCACCGTCATATGGGTTTGAGGAGAAGGAGCCCTCGGGAACATTGTAGTTCATTGGGTCATATCCCCAGTTTTGTCCGCCCTTTGTTTCGTCAACAGAGCCAAAGTCGTACATTGGCATAATCTGAACACAGTTAATATTGTTTTCAATAAGGTAATCTATACCTGTCTTGAGAACACCGGCACCGTTGAGGGTTGTTCCGTGCTGTGTAAACGCCATATATTTACCACGCTTGTCAGCGTCCACACCTGATGTACTGTCAATGGAAAAGTCCCTTACGGAAACCTCCCAAACTGCAGCCTCGGGAGCATTGTCAAAGAGAATATGCCTGTCGTTTGACCAGCCGTCAGGATTGGTACTGCTAAGGTCAACAACCATTGAACGCCTACCGTTTACACCGGCGGCATTGGCATATACATCACGGGTTTCCTTTGTTGTACCGTTAACGGTTACAAGATATGTGTAGTACTTACCGTTAAGGTCACCGCTTTGGGTAATTGACCAAACGCCGTTTGTACTGTCCTTGGACATATCGTATGTACCGATTACACCGGCTCCTGTTTCGCTGTCGGAACCTGTGTTGTACAGCTTTAGCTGTACCTTTGTAGCAGACGGAGCCCACACCTTAAATGTTGTGGAGTCCTTGGAATAAACCGCACCAAGGTCGTTTCCGCTGTAAGTATTGTAGCTTTCGCCTGAATTTGTGTATGCAGATGTTGCTTCCACTTCAATATCAGCCCCACTCGAATTGTAATCATTTGTTGCAGAAAGAACTGAGAATGTTGCAGTTGTAGCCAGCAAAACAAGCGCCAACAGCATTGATAATGGTTTACATATTTTTCTCATAAATAAGAACCCTCTTTCTAAAAATAATCTATTCTCAATCTATCAGTCTAACTATATTTGATTATACCAAATTGCCGAATAATAAACTATTCTCACTTTCCATAACTTTATTTTGAAAAAACTATTAAAAAAGCATAAATTTTATGAACAAATTATTAACAATTCTTTAATACGGGATTAAAATACCTAAATTTACCTTTTTATACACTCACAAAGTACTCTTCCGCCAACGGAATTTTCTCTTGACGGGCAATTTGCCGATAATTCTCTATCTTTATATATTACGCTTTCAACACGATTATGAGCATATTTCTTTAGGTCGGGCAGCAAAAGATCTTTGTATTCCTTTAACTTCATCTTGGGACACAGCAATTTTCCGCATCCGCCCTCTAAGGCTAAGGGCGAAAAGAACACCTTTCTGTCCATATTCCCCATAGCGAAGTTCATTCTTATCATCATTGTGCGTTTGTCCACCTTACCCACAAGAATATCCATAGCACTTTTTGAGCCTAAGTCGTCAACAGCCTGTGCAGTAACCTTGCATATGCTCTTTTCAAGGTAATCAAGCTTTTGGTCAAAGGTAGTTTTGCTGTCCCTCATAATAAATTCCACAAGACGAAGATAATCCTTGCCCAAATGCTTTGTAATTCCGCAACAAGCCCAAATAAGCCCCTGCTTTTTGTCGCAAAATACCTTTTGCCGATTGTCAAAATATTTTCCATTACCCACAGTTTCTCTTGAATCCGAGGCGGCAACTATACCATATTCATTTCCGATTAAGCAAATATACGACATAACCTTTCACCTTTTAAAAAAAGACTATATATAAATTATACTACTATAAAATCCCATTTACAACACAGTTATTTATTGATAAAAGTTAAAATATAATATATAATATATTCAGAAAAAAGATATATAAAAAGAGGTATCAATATGAAAATATGTGTTTTTGGCTCAGCCAGTAATATAATAAACGAAAACTACATCAAAACTGTTGAGGAATTTGCATATGAGATGGGTAAAAGGAATCATCAGCTTGTTTTCGGTGCAGGAGGCGAAGGACTTATGGGTGCCTCTGCAAGAGGTATGAAGAAAGCCGGCGGAGAAATCTACGGCGTTGTGCCGAAATTCTTTGTTGAAGAGGGCATTGAGGGACTTTTTGAGGAATGTACAGAGCTTTTCACCACAGATACAATGAGGGAAAGAAAGGCAAAAATGGAGGATATGGCAGACGCCTTTATCATTGTACCCGGCGGTGTTGGTACCTTTGAAGAATTTTTTGAGATTGTCACCCTTAAACAGCTTGGCAGACACAACAAGCCAATAGCAGTTTACAACATCAACGGATATTACGACAGTATGGAAGAAATGATGGAACATTCAATGCGTGAGGGCTTTGTAAGGGAAAAATGCAGTGACCTTTACAGATATTTTGACGACAGCGACAAGCTCCTTGACTATATTGAACACGACACAGGCACAAAGTGGAGCTTGGACGACCTGAAGAGGAATTGAGGAAGTTTGCAAAAATTATAATTACAAAATAATATGACAAAATGGTCTATCGCTAAATTCTTAGATTTGCGACAGACCATTTTTTGTTTTTTTCGCCTTATGCCACTCATCTTGTCATTCTGAGGGGGGGTGAAACTTCTCTCCCTGTCATTCTAAGGAAGTGAAACGACCGAAGAATCTGAAAGGAAAGCAGTAGTGCATTAATCGACACCAATAGGTTATATAAAAGTATGATTTCTCTAACAAAATGAGTGATAGAGGAAGGGGATTCCTCGACAAGCTCGGAATGACAGAGGTAGTGGTGAAAACCCTATTTACTCCTAAACCACAAATCCTGCTTGCCTGCTCCGCCCACATTGGCGTTGATTTGATACCATATGTGTTTGCTGTCCTCGATATAGTAGTCAAGCACCTTTGTAAGCATAATGTCGGAATTAACCTGCGCTACATTTTCCGAATTTGTGCTGTGGTTTTTATACAGAGAAGAACCGCTGTCAAGACTGCACTTGCCCTTGCCTTTCAGCAGATTTTCTCCCTTTTTGTACATAGAGGCAATGTCCTTGTCCGTTTTTGCAACATTTACTTCATAGTTTACAAATCCGTCGGAACGAACAGGGAAAAAGTACTCCTTTCCCTGCTGATAATAACCGATAAAGTCGCTTTCGTCACCCTTTATTGAGGGACAAACTTGGTTATCCTTGATTGCGTCTGTAACAAAAAAGCTAACGCCCTTGCCCTCAAGGGTAATTCGGTAGTAGCCTGTTGCACTTGGGAAGAAAGACAGGATTCCTCTTCTGCCCTCGGAAACCTGTTGGGTGTTAAGGCTGTTTTTGCCGTAGTGTAAACTATATTTTGTATAAGCCTCATAATAGGAGTTGCAGGGAACATACTCAATTCCGTTATCTCTGGCATAGTTTTCTGTTTCACTGCCGATAATACTGTTTAGTGTAAAGCCTGTTTGCTCGTTGGCAAAGGCATCCTTTCCGATTTTTAGGACCTCGTCACCTATGGTCATTGATTTCAGGGAGGAACATCCCGAAAAAGCCTCATCACCTATGCTTTTCAGGTCATCAGGAAAGGACACATTTGTAACACTTTTGCAATTTTTGAACATACAATCGCTGATTTTTTGCAGTCTTGTAGGAAGCTTTGCCTTTACAACAGAGGAATTTTCAAAAGCACCCTCACCAAACTGGGTGTATTTTGAGGAAAATTCAATCTCTTTTAGTGATTTTGTATCGGCAAAGGCCTGTTTGCCAACCTCTTTTACTGTTGAGGGCAACACAAGCTTTTCCACGGTGTCATTTTTGTAAAAGGCTTTTTCACCTATATAAACCACCTTGTGACCGTTGATAGTTTTGGGAATTTTGAGATTTTTTTCTTCTCCGGTATAGCTTACAATCTCCATACCGCTACCCCTCATATTCACCTCAAAGCCACTTGGGGATACATCAAAAATTCCTGTATAGTACACAAAAAGCCAAAGAAGTACAAGAACGCAAACACCTATTGATGCACCTACTGTCACCCTGATTATGCTGATGGGTGTTTTTTCTTTATTTATATTTTTGTCCGATTGATTTTTTACTCTTTCCAAAACTAAACTCCTGTAATGTTATACGATAATTCTATCATTAATCAAACACAAGGTCAAGAAATAAAAGCCCATCCGCCTGTCATTCCGCACAACACCCTGTCATTCCGAGCGTAGCGAGGAATCCCCTTCCTCTGTCACCGATTTTGTTAGAGAAATAATATTTTCATATAACCTGATAGTGTCGCTTTATGCACGACTGCTTTCCTTTCAGATTCCTCGACAAGCTCGGAATGACAGAGTGGTGGCTATGAATGACATTATTGTATGGATAATGGGATAAATTCAAAAAACAGGAATAATACTTTCTGTTTTTCTAACAATACCTTAGGGGGATTTTATGCTTTTGACCACAATTAATCAAATACTTATTCTGTTTGGGTATATGGGTATGGGATTTTTCCTGTGTAGGGGAAAATTTTTGCCTGAAAATACTCCAACGGTAATATCCAGACTTTTAAACTATATACTTATGCCGGCAACCATTATTAACACCTTTATGGACAAATGTACTGTGGAGAATTTTGTGAGCAAATGGCATATTATGCTGTATTCCTCTGTAATTTTGCTTTTTTGCATTATTGTAGGGCTTTTATTCGGTAGATTTTTTCACAAAGACCCATACATTCAGCGGATATACCGCTACTCCTTTACTGTGTGCAATTTTGCCTTTTTGGGAATTGCTTTCGTTGAGGGCGTTGCACCTGAGCTGCTGTTTGACTATCTGCTGTTTATTCTCCCTCTAAACCTATATACATTTTCCTTGGGAGTTGCTTGGCTTATTCCAACTGAGGGCAACAGGAGTTTTTCCTTTAAAAGTTTCCTTAACCCAATATGCATATCCCTGCTTATAGGTGCTGTTATGGGGCTTACAAATGCACTTAGGTATATTCCTGCACAGCTAAACTTTTTGCCCTCTATCATAGGCGGAGCATCAAAGGCAATGTCCCCTATGGCTATGATACTTACAGGCTTTGTAATCGGCAGTTATCCTATTTTAAGTCAGCTGAAAAACTACAAGGTATATATCATTGCAGTTGCAAGGATTTTTGTTATGCCCCTTCTAATTGTGGTGATTCTTAACTTACTTAACACTCCAAAGGATATTGTAAGCGTTGCCCTTTGTGCCAACGCAATGCCGTTGGGACTTAACACAGTTATTATCCCCTCGGCATACGGAAAAGACCCAAAGCTGGGAGGTAGCCTTGCACTTGTCAGCCAGCTGATGTGCATTGTGACAATTCCCTTATTGTTTGGTATTTTTCTGCAATAACTATCACATAAGAAAAGCTCCCTATTACGGGAGCTTTGTGGTGAAGTTTGATTAATTAATTTTCATAAATGTACCAGTCGCCGTCAACCTTAACACAGGTTATTTCCTTTTCCTCAACAGAATCGGTTAAAGCATCTGCAAGTGCGTTTGCAATACCGTTGTCAAAGTCCATTTCCATTTTAACAGTAACCTTACTAACTGCGTCAACTTCTTCGTCATCATATTCAATATAGTTGTCGGCATAATTTTCCTGAATATATTCAGCCCAAGTCATAGAGTCATCATACTCATAGTCCTCGTCTGTAATATCCTCTTCGTCAACAACTTCAAAGTCAACATCAAAATCAAAGCCGTCAATCAAGCCGAAAGCGCTTTCCATTGTTTCCTCGTCAATATCCATTTCCTCAACAACGAAATCAGGATATAGTTCCTTAAACTTATCAATATCCCTGTCGTTGACAGCGTCTTCCATACGGTTAACAACACCCTTAACACCGCTGTTGGATACAATGTTCACAACAACACAAATAACAATGATAACTGCTACTACTCCACCGGCAATGGCAATTAGCATGGGAAGATACTTCTTAAAGTCAAACTTCTTTGCAACGGGAGCTGTTGGCTGATAAGGTACTCCTGTGGGCTGACCGGCCGGGTCAACAGTTGTCTGTGTAGGCACTGCATTTTCAACAGGGGCTGTTCCCTGTGGCGGAACTTCGTTTGAAACAGGTGTTTCATTCTGAACGGGAGCAGTCTGCTGTACAGGTGCACTTTGTTCATCCTGCTTTGCACCGCAAAGTGTGCAAAAACGGGAGTTATCCGCAATTTCTTTACCGCAATTTTTACAAATCATACTTTACCTCCAAAATCTGATTAGTAACATAAAACTGTGTTTTATTCTAACCCTTTAATTATATTTTCTGACTATAGGATTATATCACATATTTTATAATGAAACAATTTTTTTGCACAGTTATTTTCTTAAAACTCAATTTTCCATTTTGTGCATATTCAGAAAGCATTTTTTGAAAATTTATTTGTGCAAAATTACAGGACAAAAACTGTCTTATTATACCTGTATATTACAAAATATGCCAGATTTTTTATCAACGGCATAGTATAACTAAGGAAACACTGAATAAATCACTTTACACATCTTGTTTGCATATTTTCCGTCGGTATGCCCAAAAAATCCTCGCAATACGTCAGTATTCCTACGGTTTTTTGAACATACCGACAAAAAATCTGACTGCACAATCTGTGCAAATGATTTAATCAGTGTTTCCCTAAATGAATAAAATGCTCCTGTGAAACCACGGGAGCATATTTTCAACATTAGTTCTGCTTTCTTACGATTTTATATTCATCATAGGGGTCGTAAAATGAACAATTGTCAAAATTGCCCTGCATAAATCTGACCGCCTCGTCCTCGTCTAAATTAATATCACAGGTGTAATAGTCAAATTCTTCATCATAGATATAATGCGCGCACATATCGCAATTTGATTTTGCCATATTAACACCTCCAAAAAACTCTTAAAATTTAAATGTGTCCTTTAGCCCAAGCCACTTTTTGTCCTTGTCACTAAGGTTAAGTGGAGTTCCGTCCTCAAGGGTGTAGCCCTCCGAGTCGGCACTGCCCTTGTATTCACCTACAAGGCTTGGCCACTCAATGCCGATTTCAGGGTCGTTCCATGCAAGTCCGCCCTCGTCACCGGGGTGGTAAAAGTCAGTTACCTTGTAGCAAAATTCTGCTGTTTCGGAAAGTACAAGAAATCCGTGGGCAAAGCCTTCTGAGATATAAAACTGCTTTTTGTTTTCCTCGGTAAGCTCAACGCCAAACCACTTTCCGTAGGTTTCACTGCCTGAACGGAGGTCAACCGCAACATCAAAAACACTGCCCTTGATTGCACGAACAAGCTTGCCCTGTGGATATTCCTTTTGGAAGTGAAGTCCTCTAAGCACACCCTTGGTGGACATACTTTGATTGTCCTGAACGAAGTCCATATTCAGACCACATTCTTCCATATCCTTTTTGTTGTATGTTTCCATAAAATATCCTCGGCTGTCACCGTGAACTGCCGGTTCAATGATGTAAAGTCCCTCAATAGGACATTTTGTAACCTTAATCTGTGACATAACAAAATCCTCTTTTTTAAAATTCAATTTCCTTTAAATATCTGCTAAGTGCGTCCTGCCATAGGGGTAAAGGAGCAAAACCCTTTTCCTTTAGCTTTGCCTTACTAAGTCTGCTGTTAAATGGACGGGCTGCCTTTGAAACGCCGTATTCCTCTGTGGTAACAGGCAAAACCTTCACCTTGCCGTAAGCAGAATCGTACTGTGACGCCTGACGGAAAATTTCACAGGCAAAGTCATACCAGGATATATATCCACCCTCATTTGTTGCGTGGTAATATCCGTACTTGTCTGTTTCAAGCATATCAACAAGAAGTCGTGACAAATCGAATGTATATGTAGGTGTGCCTATCTGGTCGTTCACAACCTTTAATGTATCAAACCTTTTGCCCACATTGAGCATAGTTTTGATGAAGTTTCCTCCATTTGTGCCAAACACCCAAGCTATACGGACAATAAAGTACTTGTCCAGAACAGAGCTTACTGCCTGTTCCCCAAGGAGCTTTGACTTTCCGTAAACATTGAGCGGTGCATAATCCTTGCAGTCCTCCTCCCAAGGCTTTTCGCCCTGTCCGTCAAAGACATAGTCGGTGCTGATGTACACCATTTTGCAGTCATTTTCTTTGCAGGATTTTGCAAGATTTTCTGTTCCCTTAACATTGATGGTCATAACCTTGTCAAGGTTTTCCTCATCCTCTGCATTGTCAACAGCAGTCCAAGCGGCACAGTGAACTACTACATCGGGGTTAACCTCTGCAACAACCTTTTTTACAACAGATTCGTCTGTAATGTCCATTGGAACATACTCCATTGTTGTAACCGGTGTGTCGTCCTCATTTCCGCTGTAAGAGGGCGCTATATCGGAGCCAACGCCCTCATAACCCCTTTTATAAAGCTCGTTCATCACATCGTGTCCAAGCTGACCTGCAACACCTGTAACTAAAACCTTCATTATCTGTCACCGTACATTTTTTCGTAGTAGTTTTGGTATTCTCCGCTGATGATTGTTTCCCACCATTCACGGTTGTCAAGGTACCACTGAATTGTCTTTTTGATGCCGTCCTTAAACATTGTTTCAGGGAGCCAGCCAAGCTCATTGTGGATTTTTGTTGGGTCAATAGCATAACGCATATCGTGACCCTTACGGTCTGTAACATATGTGATAAGGCTCTCGGGCTTGTTAAGCTCCTTGCAGATTATTTTAACAATATCAATGTTCTTCATCTCGTTATGACCGCCGATATTGTAAACCTCGCCAACCTTACCCTTGTGGATAATCAGGTCGATAGCCTTGCAGTGGTCCTCAACATAGAGCCAGTCACGAACATTAAGACCTTCTCCGTAAACAGGCAAAGGCTTGTCGTTAAGGGCATTTGCTATCATAAGGGGAATCAGCTTTTCAGGGAAGTGATAAGGACCGTAGTTGTTGGAGCAACGGCTGATTGTAACAGGCAAACCGTAGGTTCTGTGGTATGCAAGAACAAGCAAATCTGCTCCTGCCTTTGATGATGAATACGGACTGCTTGTGTGTATCGGTGTTTCCTCTGTAAAGAAAAGGTCAGGTCTGTCAAGTGGCAAATCTCCGTAAACCTCATCTGTGGAAACCTGATGGTAACGGGTAATTCCGTACTTGCGACAAGCGTCCATAAGAACTGCTGTACCCATAATGTTAGTTTTCAGGAAGATGTCAGGGTTTTCAATGGAACGGTCAACATGGCTTTCCGCCGCAAAGTTAACCACCATATCAGGCTTTTCCTCCTCAAAAAGGTTGTAAACTGCTTCTCTGTCGCAGATGTCAGCCTTTACAAAGCGGAAATTCGGGTTGTCCATAACAGGTGCCAGGGTTGACAAATTACCTGCATATGTCAGCTTGTCAAGACAAATTATTCTGTAATCGGGATACTTTTTCAGCATATGAAAAACAAAGTTTGACCCGATAAATCCTGCTCCGCCGGTTACAATAATATTCATAGTAAACTCCTCACTTTATGTACTTCTTGTTTATTTTTATAATTATCAGTTGTTGGCGTCAATATATTTTCCGTCAATAACATCCTTAAGGTACTGTCCGTACTGATTTTTCTTCAGCTCTTCGTAAACCTTAAGTACTTCTTCCTTGGAAATCCATCCGTTTAGATAGGCAATCTCCTCAAGACAGGCTATCTTGCGGTGTTGATGACCTTCAATAGTCATAACAAAGTTTGTTGCCTCCACAAGGCTTTCGTGTGTTCCTGTGTCCAGCCAAGTAAAGCCCTGTCCCAAAAGTTCAACATTAAGCTCCTTATTTTCAAGGTAAATCCTGTTAAGGTCTGTGATTTCCAATTCGCCTCTTGCAGAGGGCTTTAGATTTTTTGCATACTCAACAACACGGTTATCGTAGAAATAAAGTCCTGTTACACAGTAGTTGCTCTTTGGCTTTTCGGGCTTTTCCTCAATGGAAATTGCTCTGCCGTCCTTGTCAAATTCAACAATACCGAAACGCTCGGGGTCATCAACATAGTAGCCGAACACGGTTGCGCCTCTGCCCTGCTCTGCGTTTTCAACAGCAGATAAAAGCCTGTTTTTAAGTCCGTGACCTGCAAAAATATTGTCACCCAAAACCATTGCCACAGTATCGTCACCGATAAATTCCTCACCAATGATAAATGCCTGTGCAAGTCCGTCAGGAGATGGCTGAACCTTGTATGAAAGGTTTACCCCGAACTGATGACCGTCCCCTAAAAGCGACTCAAACCTTGGTGTATCCTGTGGTGTTGAGATGATGAGAATGTCACGAATGCCTGCATTCATAAGCACAGACATAGGATAGTAAATCATAGGCTTGTCGTAAATTGGCAACAACTGCTTTGAAGTTACCTTTGTAAGCGGATAAAGTCTTGTGCCGGAGCCTCCGGCAAGTATAATTCCCTTCATAATGCTACTCCTATAATTATAATAGTATTACATTGAACCCTCGCCCCTCAAAACGACCTTAACCGTTTTAAGGAGGATTTTTATATCGTTTCCTATTGACCAGTTGCGGATATATTCCCTGTCAAGGTTAACAATTTCTTCAAAATCGGTAATCTCACTTCTGCCGCTAACCTGCCAAAGTCCTGTAATGCCCGGCTTTGTGGAAAGCCTTGCTCTGTGGTGAAGCTCATACTTCTGCCATTCGTCAACAGTTGGAGGACGAGTACCTACAAGGCTCATATCCCCTAATAAAACATTCAAAAACTGAGGAAATTCGTCAACGCTTGTACGCCTTAGGAAGTGACCGATTCCCTTTTTAAAGGAGCCGTCAGGCAACTTTTTGTAGCCGATAATTCTTGGGTCATCCTCCATTTTGAACATAAGTCCGCCCTCAATGGCATTTTGTGACTCAAGCTCCTTTTTCCTTTCCTCAGCGTCAAGGTACATACTTCTGAATTTATAAATCTTAAAGGTTTTTCCGTTTTTACCTACACGCTCTTGTGAAAAGAATATTGGACCGGGAGATTCTTTATAAATCATCGGTGCAAAGATTAGGAAAAGCAAGCCGGTTAATATACAACCGAATATTCCTGCTATAATGTCAATGGTACGCTTAACAAAAAGACTTGCAGGACTTGCATAGTTTATGGATGTGGTAAGCACTGTGTAGCCTGCAACACGCTCAATAAACTGCCTCCTGCCCAAAACACTCTTGTCGTTAAGAAGATTAATATGGGTAACAACCCCCATAGATTCAAACTGTTCAATCAAAAAGTCAGGGGTAAAGCCTTCGTCTCCAAGGTCAATAAATACCTCGTCAACCCAGTTTTTGCAGACAAATTCACAAATATCATCGCTGTTGGCAACAATACTTATTCCGTCAATATGCTGACCCTTTAGGTCTTGGTCAATTACGGAAATACCCATAATTTTGTATCGAACATAATTGTTGTTTTTGATATTATTTATAACAGATGTCATTCGATCGCCTGTTGTTACAACAAGCATTGCCCTTTTACCTGAGGCGTCTGCCCTTTTAGTCAGTAAAATTTTCCAGAAAAATCTCTCAAAATATGTAACAACAAATGCAACGCCCAGCCAAATCAAAAGAAACGGTCTGTCAACCTTATTCTCGTTTTGCAAAAAGAACAACAGTAAAACAAAATTCAAGGTGCACAGTGCGTAGTGCTTTAGAACTGCAACAAATTCCCTGTATTTCCCTCGCTGTAAAATATGCTTGTAGGATTCAAAAAATATTGCCACAAGCACCTCTACCAGGGTTGCCATCAAAACACAAATTCTGTACAAGCTTACGCCATAAGGGTTTCCCCAGCCGTTAAACATCCAAAAGGCACAAATATAAGAAATATGCAGGCACAAAACATCCAAAAGCAAAAAGTCAAAGTGTTTTCGCCAGCTTTGATAACTCTTTTTGTACATATTCTCCCTTAATACCCCTTTTTCTTTTCTTATGGTTATATAACTTTCTATATAACACACTTCATAAACATTATACTTCAAACAGGTTTTCTGTTCAATGGAATAATTCGACAAATAATGTTATAAAATAAGGGATAAATACTAAACTTTGACGAATTATAGGACTTATCTTTCATAGCGTTTTCATTGTAAATTTTTTAAAAAAGGACTGTTGTTTTATAAACAACAGCCCCCTATAATTTTATAGTCCTTTGCCTACATATTTTACAACATCCACAATATTTCCGTCCCTAAAGTAAACCCTTGGAACTCTCTTGCTGATGTCGCACACAAATTCGTAATTAAAACTTCCTGAAAGGTCTGAAAGCTCCTCACAGCTGATAAATTCCTCACCGTCTTTTCCCATAAGGGTTACTGTGTCCCCCTGCTTAACTCCCTCAATACAGGTTACATCAACCATAAACTGATCCATACAAACCCTGCCGACAATAGGTGCAGACTGTCCTTTTATAAGCACTCTGCCCTTGTTGCTAAGAGAACGAGGATAGCCGTCGGCATAGCCCACAGGTATGGTGGCAATTACAGTTTCCTTATCTGTCACATATGTACCGCCGTACCCAACGGGAGTTCCTGCCTTTAGTGTTTTTACAAATGACACCTGTGACTTCAGCTCCATTGCCGGGATAATTTTGAAATTTTCCTTGACCATCTCCTCACTTGGATAAAGACCGTAGGTGATAATTCCGCTTCTTACAATCTGCAAATTCATATGGGAAAGCTCCATAATTGCGGCAGAATTGCTTATGTGACAGTTTGGAATTTTAAGTCCTTTTGACTTCAGCTTATTTACAAAATTTGTAAATCTTTCAAACTGACTCTTTGCAACAGATTTATCCTTTTCGTCTGCCCTTGCAAAATGGGTAAATATTCCGTCTATCTCCAAATTAGGCAACAGGCTGATTTCCTTAATTACATCAACACTTTCGTCATTGTCGGCAAAGCCTATTCGGCTCATTCCCGTATCAACCTTTATATGTATTTTTACGGTTTTTTTCATAGAAATTGCCGTATCGGAAAGCCTTTTAGCCATATCAAGGGTAAAAATTGCAGGGATTAAATCGTAGTTTATTACATCCTCATACTGGGTAGGATGTGTGTAGCCCAAAAGGTTTATGGGCTTTGTAAAATCTGCTTTTCTAAGGTCTATGCCCTCCTCGGGGATAGCAACTGCATATCTGTCGATAACATCATCACAGTACTTTGCAATTTGATTTGCACCGTGACCGTATCCGTCAGCCTTGATAACAGCCATAAGCTGAGTATCCTTGTTAATAACGCTTTTTGCAAGTGACAGGTTGTGATGTATTGCATCAAGGTCTACTTCTGCCCTTACACGCATATATTCCTGCATAGTAACACTTCTTTTCGTTTATTTCCCATATATTATACCTTTTGCATTTAGAATAATCAAGTATTTGCACTTTTGCAGAATAAATCTTTAATAAAAGAAACAGAATAACAAAAAAACAACTCGACATTCACTTATTAATGTGATAAAATTCAAATATACTAATTGTGATAGGATTTTAAGGATGACACTGGTTAAATTTTTTGATTTTATCGGAAAAAAATTCGGGAACAGCTTTGGAATTATTTTCAAGATAATAATTCCCTTTTTAGCTACATTTATCCCCATTGATCAAGTATGCGGATGGCTCTTCGGGCCACCGGCAAAATACTTGGATTTTGTATTTTGGCCGGCGTTTCTTGTGCTGTTGATTTTTGCTCCAAAGGCAGCGTCTGTTACGGAATTTCTCGTAATCGGTTTTGCACTTGTAATTACTGTGGGTTTCGGCAACATTGACCACCTGTGGGGTTGGTGCGTTATGATTGGTGCAGCTGTTTTTTTATTCTTTAAAATTATATTTTTACTGGCTATACTAATCAAAAGGTCAAACGGTATGTATGAAATGACAATACCAACATTCAGCGGACTCTCGAAAAAATCTGATGAGAAAGAATAAATTTCACAAAGGCGTGATTTTTTTATGATTAAGACTTATATATTAAACACAGACGCCCTTGACAACAGGGAGCTTTTTGAAAAGAAGCTTGAAACCGTTGACAAGGAGCGGAGAAAAAAGATTTTAAGACTTCCAAAGAACACCCCGCAAAAGCAATCCCTTGGGGCAGGACTTCTGATAAAAACCTTTATCGGGGAGATAACCTCCTACGGAATAGGCGGAAAGCCACAGGCTTTGGAAACACAGTTTAACATCAGCCACAGCGGAAGATATGTAGTGCTTTCCGTTTCTAACGAGCCTGTGGGAGTTGACATTGAGCTTTTGCAAAGGGGCAGAAGGAAGATAGCCTCAAAATTCTTTACACTTGAGGAAAACATACAGATAGACCAAAGCTACGACCCCGACAGAACCTTTACAAGGCTGTGGACGCTGAAAGAGGCTTTCCTGAAATGTATCGGCACCGGTATTGGAAGAAATCTTCGCAAAACAAGCATTAACCTTAACGGCGGTGACATTAGGGTAGAGCAAAACATCAACAACAACCCATATTACTTTAAGGAATACAATGTAGAGGGCTATCAGCTTTCTGTTTGCAGTGAGGACAATGAATTTGAGGAAAAGCTGACAGACGTGACAAAGAGGATTTTAGGTGCTAATACTCTGTAATCAGCGATTTGCTTTAGGCAAAAAAACAGGCTGTGAGATTGAATTAACAATTTCACAGCCGTTATTTTTATCATTTTTTATCAATGCCTCTTCCACAGTGACGGTATAAACAGTATCATCATTGGGAAAATTTCAAGTCTGCCGGCAAGCATATCAAAGCTAAGGACAATTTTGCTCAGCACACTCATATGGGCAAAGTTTGCCGTTGCACCAACATCCTCCATACCGGGGCCTATGTTGTTAAAGCAGGCAACAACGGAGGTAAAGGTTGTAACCAGACTTTCACCCTCTATGCTGACAAGCAAAACGCTTGTAATGATAATAAAAACATAGATAACAAGATAGGTGTTGATGCCCTTTAGTATGCTGTTGTCAACACTTTTTTTGTTCAGCCTGACGCTCATAACCTGACGGGGACGAATCATCTGCCTTAAATCGTTAATCATCTGCTTAAAATAAATGATTAGTCGGCTGACCTTAATTCCGCCACCTGTTGAGCCTGCCATTGAGCCTACAAACATAAGCAAAACAAGGATTATCTTGGCAAAAATTGACCACTGTTCAAAATCCGCCGTTACAAAGCCTGTGGTACTTATAATTGATGTGACGGTAAAGAAGGAATCTCTGAAAGCCTTTTCAAAGGCAACCTGAGAGGTTGTGAGGAGATTAACGGCAATTAACCCAACACTTGATGCTACTATGCAGATGTAAGCTCTGAACTCCTCGTCCTTAAACACAGCACCAAACTTCCTCATAATCAGGAAGAAATACAGGTTAAAGTTTACGCCGAACAGCATCATAAATGACGCTACAACATATTCAACATACGGACTGTTGTACCCTGCAATAGATGCGTCCTTTACGGAAAAGCCTCCTGTACCTGCTGTAGCCAAGGCTGTGACAACGCTGTTGTAAAAGCCAATGCCTGAGAACATAAGGAAAACAATTTCCGCAACGGTTAGGATGAAGTAAAGGACATAGAGAATCCTCACCGTGTCAGTCATTTTGCTCACAATTTTACCTGCCTTAGGCCCCGGCACCTCTGCACGCATAAGGTGCATTGACTGACCGTCACCCTGTGGCACAACTGCCATTAAAAATGTGAGAACACCCATACCGCCAATCCAGTGGGTAAAGCTCCTCCAAAACAGCAGTCCAAGGGGGTTGCCCTCAATTTTTGTCATAACGGTTGAGCCTGTGGTGGTAAATCCCGACACAGTTTCAAAAAATGCGTCCAAATAGTTTGGTATCATTCCCGAAATAACAAATGGCAAACATCCGAAAAGTGACATAAAAATCCAGGCAAGACCGCAGATTGCCAGTCCTTCTCTTGCAAGGAGCATAGTATTTTTCGGCTTTTTTATTCCGAAAATCAACCCTATACCAAGCAGAATACAAATGGGAATAACAAACGAAATGTATGTACTTGTTTCTCCGTAAATTATGGCTACTATCAGGGGCAGAGTCATAAGCGCCCCCTCAAGGAACATAATTTTGCCTAAAATATTAATTACTGCACGATAGTTCATACAAATATATCCTCTAACGAACGAATAGCCTTACCCTTTGTAACAACAATTACAGAGTCATTCTCCTGTATTGTATCGTCACCTGTGGGGAAAATAATCTTCCTTTTTCTGCTGATTGCGGCTATAAGTATATCCTTTTTGAATTTAAGCTCCTTTATGGGAACTCCGATATAGTCCTTATTGCCCTGTGCAACAAATTCTATTGCCTCAATTCTGCCGTCCATCAGCTTATACAGATTTTTGATTTCCTCTCCCTCTGCATTCAGCTTTGCCCTCATATATTTTACAATTATTGAAGATGTAATCTGGCTCATTGATATGGCACTTTCACCCATAATTTTGTTGTATAACTGATAAAATTCAGGCTCGTTTATCTTTGTCACCAGTTTTTTCACATTAAAGCTTTGGGCGTACATAGCCACAAGGAAATTGCCCTCGTCACTGTCGGTAACATTTACCACAGCGTCACATCTTGCAATACCCTCTTCTATAAGCAGATTGTGGTCGGCGGAGTTGCCAAGGACAATTCTTGCGTCAGGCAAATGGTCTGCAAGGAACTTGCACCTTTCTCTATTTTTCTCAATTACAGTCACATTCATACCCATTTTCATAAGCATCATTGTAAGGTAGTGGGCAATTCGTGAACCGCCTATTATCATAACATTTTTTATCCTGTGCTTGAGGATTTTCATTCCCTTCAGGATATTTTCAATGGTTTTGTGAGAACCGCAGATGTAGATGCTGTCCTTTTCACGGATAACAAAATTACCGTTTGGGATAAACACATCCTCATTTCGGCGAACGGCACAAATCAAAAACTGATTGCCGTACATACGGGAAATTTCGTATATAGGCTTGTCAATAATGTTGTTGTCGCCCTTGACCTGAACCTCAATCATATCAATTCTGCCGTTTGCAAAGGTTTCGTAATTTGTGGCGGCAGGGAATTTCAAAATACGGGATATTTCATTTGCAACGCTCATATCGGGGTTAACCATCATTGATATTCGTAATTCGTTCTTCATAAAGTCAATCTGATTGACATATTCAGGCCCACGAACTCTTGCAATAGCGTGTCTTGCGCCCATTTTTCTGGCTATAAGACAAGAGAGTATGTTTATCTCATCGGAAAGTGTGGTGGCTATAACAAGGTAAGCATTTTGAATATTTGCCTCCCTAAGCACATCGTAATGTGTTCCGTTGCCGCAAATTCCGTTAACATCCTGTTCCTCAACAATTCTGTCAACTCTTTGCTCGTCAATATCAACTACAACAACATCATGGCCTTCTTCTCTAAGACTGCTGATAAGGAACTTTCCTATCTTACCGCCACCGATAACAACCACATGCATATTTGTTTCCTCCCGTATATCCTTGAGTAAAATATAACTGATATGATTTTAATACATTTTGGGTATAAATTACAAGGGTTAATTACATTTTTGGAATAATTATCTTTAAATATTGACTAAATAATTGTTATTTGGTAAAGTAAAGGTGTAGAAATTTGTCATAACACTAATTACCCATTAATTATATAGGAGGTCACTATGAGAAAAATATTTACAACGCTCCCAATACTACTGGTATTTGTTACACTCCTTACATTTGTAGGATGTGACTTTATAAGCAAAACAGATTCAGAATCCACCACACAGGCAACCTTTAAGGAGCCTACCGTTTCAATTTCGGAATCAGTAACATTTTCATTCAGAGATAAAACCTCTACCACCAAAAAGGCAACTGCGCCTTCTGCTACAAAGAAAAAGGCAACAAAGGCACCTACCACCACAGTATATTATGAGCCTACTACCGTTTATTATGAGCCGACAACTCAGTACTATGAGCCTGAAACACAGGCTCCTGTGGGTTACATTGACTACAGCGGAGCATCAACAAGATACTTTGACGAAAGTGATGTAGTAGGTCTTTCTTCCGACACAGTACAAAGCGTTATCAACGACATCTACGCTCACCACGGCTATATCTTCAAAACAGCCTCAATTCAGGCTTATTACGAAAGCCAGTCCTGGTACAAGGGTACAGTAAGCAGCCAAAGCGAGGCAGAAAAAAGCTTTAACGACTACGAAAACTACAACAAAAACTTCCTGTCACATTACAGATAAGTTTTTATGTAGTACAAATATGTAATTATAAGGGGCAGTTTTTCTGCCCCTTTAATAAAACAATTAGAACTGACAATAATAATGTTAAAAAATTTGAAAGGGTAAATATGAACGATTTTGTAAGGGTAGCCTCGGCTGTGATTAACACAACCGTTGCAGACACCAAAAAGAATGTTGAAGAACACATCAAAATGATGAAAATGGCAGACAGGGAAAATGTAGACATCACCGTATTTCCCGAGCTTTCCGTAACAGGCTACACCTGTCAGGATTTGTTCTTTCAGCAGGAACTGCTTGAAAACGCAGAAGATGGCGTAAGAATCATTACAGAAACATCAAAAAAACTGTACGGAACATTTATTGTTGGCTGTCCCGTAGAATATAAAGGTCAGCTTTACAACTGCGGTGTTGTAATTACAAGGGGCGACATTGTGGGCATTGTGCCAAAGACCTTTTTGCCAAATTACAACGAGTTTTACGAAAAAAGGTGGTTCAGTTCAAACACCGACCTGAATAATCAGCCCTTTGAAGTTATGAGCTTTGCCGGCTATAAGTGCATAGGCTTCGGAAATATGATTTTTGACAACGACTACTGCAAATTTGGTGTGGAAATCTGCGAGGATTTGTGGGCGCCTGTGCCACCCTCGGCAATGCTTTCACTTTCAGGTGCGGAAATCATACTGAACCTATCCGCCAGCAACGCAACAATCGGCAAGGGTGAATATCTCCGTTCAATGGTAAAGCAGTATAGCGGAAGCAACATCTGCACCTATGTTTACTGCTCGGCAGGTGCAGGAGAAAGCACCCAAGACCTGATTTACAGCGGACACTCCATCATCAGCGAAAACGGAACTATTCTAAAAGAAAACCAAAAGACTATCGACAACGACTACCTGTTAATATGCGACACAGACCTTGGCAAAATAAGAGCAGACCGCAGAAAAAACAAGTCCTTTAAGGACTGTCAGGTATATTACAAAAAATTCAACGAAGATATCTATACAAATTTTGTTAATGAAAAAAGAGAATTTTACATTGACGAAACAGATAAACCAATAAAGGATTCTGTGTCAAACGGCGAATACTACCCTGTATACAAAACTCCTTTCGTACCTGCCGACAACAGCAAAAAGCTAAAGAGATGTATGGAAATCTTCTCAATGCAGGTTGAGGGACTGAAAAAGAGAATTTCCGTAATCGGCGGAAAAATGGTTGTTGGGGTAAGCGGAGGACTGGACTCAACCCTTGCTCTCCTTGTATGCGCCGAAACTGCAAAGAGAATGAACAAGCCAATGACAGATGTTGTGGGAGTTACAATGCCCTGCTTTGGCACAACCGACCGCACCTACAACAACTCAATCAGCCTAATGAAAGCCCTTGGCGTCACATCAATGGAAATCCCCATAGCCGACAGTTGTCGTCAGCATATGAAGGACATAGGTCACGACGAAAATGTACACGACATCACCTACGAGAATGTTCAGGCAAGGGAAAGAACACAGGTGCTTATGGATGTAGCCAACAAGGTTGGAGGAATTGTTGTTGGTACAGGCGACCTTTCTGAGCTTGCCCTTGGCTGGTGCACCTACAATGCCGACCATATGTCAATGTACGGTGTGAATGCCTCTATACCAAAAAC
Source organism: Oscillospiraceae bacterium (assembly GCA_029225165.1). Taxonomy (GTDB): domain Bacteria; phylum Bacillota; class Clostridia; order Oscillospirales; family Acutalibacteraceae; genus Ruminococcoides. The sequence goes on along the minus strand of JAQXVY010000004.1, from coordinate 23,146 downwards.
ACTTATCAAGTGGATGATTGACGCTGTTGCAAAGAACAACATCTTTGCAGAGGGTACGGAAATTTTGGAGGATATTATTGACACACCTATCTCCCCCGAGCTTTTGCCACCTACAAAGGACGGAAAAATAGCACAAAAGACAGAAGAAAAGGTCGGTCCGTATATCCTACACGACTTCTTCCTGTACTATGTTCTCCGCTTTGGCTTTAAGCCCGAAAAGATTTTCAGCCTTGCCTGTACCGCCTTTCAGGGCGAATTTGACAAGGACACCATTAAAAAATGGCTGAAAACATTTTACAGAAGATTTTTCACACAGCAGTTTAAACGCAGCTGTCTGCCTGACGGCGTAAAGGTTGGCTCTGTATGCCTTTCTCCAAGGGGCGACTGGCGAATGCCAACAGATTCCAGTGCAAGAATCTGGCTTGATGAGGTAGAAAAGCTGTAAAAACTTTAATAAAGTAACTCAAAAGCCTTGACTTGACGGTCAAGGCTTTTTGATTATTGGTGATTTTTCGGGGCAATATAATATACAGAACACTTTTTTGGAGGAACTTTATGGTAAGGATAATAACCGATTCTGCCGCCGATTTTGAACCCCTTGAAATATCTCTGCTGGACATTGAAGCTATACCCCTGACTGTTTCCTTTGGCAATGTCCACTACAAGGAGAATGTGAATTTGACAAAGAGGATTTTTTACAATCTTCTGACAATGCAGGACGCTCACCCAAAGACATCCCTGCCCTCGCCAAAGCTGATTGAGGATACATTTAACAAAATCCCGCCAAACGACCAAATTGTAGGGATTTTTCTGTCCTCACACCTAAGCGGAACATATCAGAGTGTAAAATATTTTTCAAGAAACCGCAACAATTGCTATATTATTGACAGTCACAGCGCCTCTGCCGGAGAGAGAATTTTGGTGGAGGAGGCGGTAAAAATGCGAAATGAGGGGAAATGCGGGTCAGAAATTTTTAACCGCCTTGAAAATCTAAAGCACAAAATCAAGCTGTATGCCTGTATAGACAACATAGATTTTCTGCAAAGGGGCGGAAGAATATCCTCCCAAAAGGCAAAAATCGGCTCTGTTGCCAACATCAAGCCTGTTATCACTATGGAAGACGGCAAGGTGGTTTTGACCCACAAAAGCATTGGTATGAAAAGGGGAATGAACTACATCATACACAGGCTTAACCACAACAAGCCCGACCTAAAATACCCATTCCACATAATGTACACCCACATTCACCACCAAGGAGTTGTGCTGAAAGAATCACTTATAGAAGCCGGGTACAACATCAACAACCACAGCCTTGTAAATGCCGGAGCAGTAATAGGAAGTCACATAGGAACAAACTCCTGCGGAATAGCATATGTGAGTAGGTAGAAAGACCCACAGAAAAAATTTTTAAAAATTTTTCAAAAATCTGTCCTATTTTTTGAATTTCCTTTGTTGTATATAGTGAAAGGGTTAATTTTTCACCGTTTTATAAAAGGAGCGTTTCCGATGGCATAATTAATTTTGGTAAATTATTGAAATAAATGTTATACAGCAAGGAGGTCTTACTATGAAAAAACTAATATCAATCACATTAACAATAATTATGGTGCTATCTGCATTTACAGTTATTCCAACAGCAAGTGCAAAGGATAAGGAATATAAAAGCAAAAATTGCATCTACACTCTTAACAGCAAGGGCGAGGCAACAGTAGTCAGTAACTACTATAAGGGTGATTACTGGAAAACACCGTCTTACTGGAAAATACCGTCAAAATTAGATGGTCATAAGGTTGTAAAAATCGCCATTAAGACTGATGATGATATGGTTATTCTACATGATAACATAGTGAAAATAAAGATACCAAATTCGGTTAAGTCAATTACAAAGTCACTTAAAACATTTGTAAAGCTCCAAAGACGGGGATTTTACGGTGATGACAATGATGTTATGATTGTGTGCAGTAAAAATTCCTTTGCCCACAAATATGCAATTAAAAATAAAATTAACTACATTATCTCAGGGAAAACATACGGTGATTTATATTCTTTATGGCATCACTATGGTTACAGGCTTAATAATTCAAAAAATGACTCAGCATATATATTACCCACAATGGTTTATACATCCAAGTCCATTAAACCTTCTTTTAAAATCATGAAAGGTGATTTTAAATTAAAAGAGGGCAGAGATTTTGTGGTGGAGAATTTGAATAATTATGCTGTTGGCAATGCTTCTGTTCTTGTTAAGGGAAGGGGTAATTTTTGGGGCGAAATCATACTTGATTTTACAATTATTCCTGCTCAGGCACGGATAACATCACTTGAAATTAGCGGTGTTGACAGTGTTAAATGCAAGTACAAAAGCAATGATTTTAACAGTCCTCCAAAAATGATACAGTACAGCACCGACAGTAGCTTTAAAACTAAAAAATGTCTGACAACCACAAAGTATTTTGGCCAAACAGTAACAGGCTTGGAGCCGGGCAAAACCTACTACTTTCGTGTAGCAAACTATATTGATACCCAGCATTTAAGTGTAGGTTATAGCAAAAAAGATAAGGACTATTATGTGTATATGTCCGGCTTGAAAAGATACTACGGCAAATGGTCAGAGGTAAAGTCAATTACTCTGTGACCATAAGATTTATTCTCGCCTTAAAGGAGGTCTTACTATGAAAAAACTGTTATCTATTTTATTATCAACCATTATGTTACTATCTGCAATTATTATTGTACCTACGGCATCGGCTAAGGAAATCCGTAGCGGGGACTACTCATACAAGTTTCTTGATGACGGTACAATTTCTATTACAAGATATTACGGCAAGGACAAAGACCTGAAATTACCGGAGGAAATTGACGGCAATAAGGTTACAAAAATCAGCAACTATGCTTTTTCTCCAAGAGGTTTTGCCTTATTGAACAAATTTGACAGTGTAGTAATTTCAAACACCATAGTGACAATAGGAAGAGATGCATTTTTGGAATGTAAAATCAAAGAATTCCGCTTTGGTGATAATGTCAGGTATATAAGCAATACACCCTTGCGTGAAGGTATCGTTTGCGATAAAATAAAAGTTCCAAAGAATAACAAATACTTCACAAGTAAATCCGGAGTTTTGTTCACAAAATCTATGGATAAGATTATGCTTTATCCGAAGGAAAAAAAGGGTTCAAGCTATACTATTCCAAAGGGTGTAAAAGCCACTGCAACACGAACATTTTACGGAAATAAATATCTAAAAGAAGTCAAATTTCCAAAGACACTAACATCTATCGGCAATTCGGCATTTGCTTATTCAACCCGCCTTGAAAAAGTTGATTTTTCAGGTAATTTAAGAAACATTGGAACTTTTGCTTTTACAGATTGTAAGGAGTTAAAAACTATAAATATACCAAAAAATATTGTGAAAATTGGTAAAAGCGCTTTTTCAGGTTGCGAAAACGTGGAGAAGATTAATATTGATGCAAATAAAAATCTTAAAATATACAACTGGGCATTTGCAAATTGTAACTATGTTGAAAAATTAGTAGTTCCAAAAGTGTATGAAGATGGGGTATTTGCCTATTGCGGTTGGCTTGAAAAGATAACAATACCTGCAAATGTAAAAACAATAAAAGCATTTGAGTTTTTAGGTTGTTTGGAACTTAAAACTGTGACAATTCCCAAAACTGTAACCTGTATTGAAGAAAAAGCCTTTGGCTATACCGACGACGGATATGACGGATATGAAAAAATTAAAGGCTTTACAATCAAAGGCAAAAAAGGCTCAACCGCCCACAAGTACGCCAAGAAAAACGGCTTTAAGTTCGTTGCAATTTAGTTAAATGTAAAAGGTTATTCTGTCACTCTATGGAGTAAAACCAACGCCCCCTCACAACGAGGGGGCGATTCTTTTGCTATATTCGGTCATTCAACACTCACTTCATTCCAAGTAAACATCTCTCCCCCCTGTCATTCCGAGGAAACGAAGTGACCGAGGAATCTGAAAGGAAAGCAGTAGTGCATTAATCGACACTAATAGGTTATATGAAAGTATGATTTCACTAACAAAATTGGTGGTAAAGGCAGGGGATTCCTCACTACGCTCGGAATGACAGAATGGTGGGCTGGGAATTACAGGGTGTGAATTTTTCATTAAGTTACTACATTGATTGTCCAATGTAGGCATTTCCTACTTTTCTTCTTTATGACAGCTACCACTCATAGGACACCCGGAGCAACCACAGGAGCAGGAGGTTTTTCCTTTTTTCTTATTCTTTATCATTCTTATCACAAGTGCCACAAGTACAGCAAGCACAACAAGACCCACAATAATTGTTGCGAGATTTTCAATTATCCAAGAAAGCATAATAACACACCTTTCAAATAATAATATTACACCCCAAGACAAAATTGTCTTGGGGTAATTTTTGTTGTAAGCAAATTATTCGTTCATTCCACAGCACTTTTTGTACTTTTTACCTGAACCGCAAGGGCATGGGTCGTTTCTGCCTATCTTTTGCTTTTTAACGATTGGCTTTTTCTTTGGCTTTTCGCCGTTTTCAGACACTCCTGCACTTGTAGGAACTGCAACCTGCTCACGCTTAAGGGCAAGGTTTATGGGGCTTGGCATTGGAGCGTTGCTCTGCTTGTCAAGGATAACCTGATGTGCCTGAGCTGCCCTTTTCTCTTCCTCTGCTCTGCGGGCGGCAATTTCCTCCTGCTGTGCCTTAAAGGCTGCAATTCTCCTTGGCTGGAGGAGGCAAAGCTTAACTGTATCCTCACGGATTGTGGCAATCATCTCGTCAAACATATCAAAGCCAACAAGCTTGTATTCAACAACAGGGTCCTTTTGACCGTATGCGGCAAGGTGAATTGACTGCTTTAATTGTTCCATTGCGTCAATGTGATCCATCCAGTGGGTATCAACTGACTTTAGGAGATAAACTCTCTCCATCTCACGCATTGTTTCTTCGTCAAGGATTTGCTCATTTTCCTTGTACATATCAAGCGCCTTGTTTGTGATGATGTCAACAATATCCTTTTTGTCCAGCTTGTCAAGCTCTTCATCTGTGAACTTTAAGAAATCCTTGTCGGGAACAAGCCACTTGTAGCTTTCCCTCAGGGAAGAAAGGTTCCAGGATTCGCGGAGAATTGAGTCGTTTACATAAAGGCTTACATTCTCCTCAATAGTATCCTTCAGCATCTTGATAACGGTGTCGTGAACATCCTCACCGTCAAGCACCTGATCCCTCTGTCCGTAGATAATTTCTCTCTGACGGTTCATAACATCGTCGTACTGGAGAACATTTTTACGGATACCAAAGTTCCTTGTTTCAACCTTTTCCTGTGATGACTCAATAATATTTGAAAGCATCTTGTTTTCGATTGGTGTGTCGTCAGATACCTTTAATGTTGTCATAATTGACTTCATTCTGTCACCGCCGAACAGACGCATAAGGTCGTCCTCGGTGGAAAGGTAGAACTGGCTCTGTCCCGGGTCACCCTGACGGCCTGAACGACCACGGAGCTGATTGTCGATTCGGCGGGACTCGTGGCGTTCTGTACCCATAATGCAAAGACCGCCTGCCTCACGAACCTTGTCTGCCTCCTCCTTAATTTCCTCCTTGTATTCCTCAAGGAGCTCGTTAAAGGTTTGTCTTGCAAACAAGATATCCTTGTCCTCGGTTTCGGAATGTGCGTCAGCCTCGGCAATAAGCTCATCGGAGAACTTCATTTTCTTCATTTGGCTCTTAGCCATAAACTCGGCGTTACCGCCAAGTACAATATCGGTACCACGACCCGCCATATTTGTGGCGATTGTTACTGCCCCAAGCTTACCTGCCTGTGCAACAATTTCCGCTTCCTTTTCGTGGTGCTTTGCGTTGAGGACATTGTGCTTAACTCCACGTCTTTTCAGCATTTTTGAAAGCTTTTCCGACTTTTCAATGGAAACTGTACCAACAAGAACAGGCTGTCCCTTTTCGTGGCACTTGATAATATCCTCGATAATTGCGTTAAACTTGCCCATCTCTGTTGGGAAGATAACATCAGGCAAATCCTTACGCATAAGAGGCTTGTTTGTTGGAACTTCAACAACATCCAGCTTGTAGATTTCCTGAAATTCCTGTTCCTCTGTAAGTGCTGTACCTGTCATACCCGAAAGCTTTTTGTAAAGTCTGAAGTAGTTTTGGAATGTGATTGTGGCAAGGGTTTTGCTCTCGTTCTGAACCTCAACACCCTCTTTTGCCTCAATAGCCTGATGCAGACCCTCGTTGTATCTTCTGCCTATCATCTGACGGCCTGTGAACTCGTCAACAATGATGATTTCGCCGTCTTTTACTATGTAGTCAACCTCATTCTTCATAACACCGTTTGCCTTGATAGCCTGATTGATGTGGTGCTGAATTGTAAGGTTTTCAGGGTCGGTAAGGTTTTCAAGGTTGAAAAATTCCTCTGCCTTTTTTACACCAAGCTGTGTAAGAGTTGCAGTCTTTGCCTTTTCGTCAACAATGTAGTCGATACCGTTTTCGGCATAGAAGTCCTCTTTGTCCTCCTTGGCGTCAACCTCGGTGAAAACATACTTTTTAAGGGATTTTGCCAGCTTGTCTGCCCTTGAATAAAGGTCTGTGGACTTGTCGCCCTGACCTGAAATGATAAGAGGTGTTCTTGCTTCGTCAATAAGGATTGAGTCAACCTCGTCCACAATGGCAAAAGCGTGTCCACGCTGAACCTTGTTTTCCTTGTAAACCACCATATTATCCCTCAGGTAGTCAAAGCCCAGCTGGTTGTTTGTTCCGTATGTAATGTCACAGGCGTACATTTCCTGACGCTGGTCATTTTCCATTTCCTGGGTGATAAGACCAACAGTAAGACCCAGGTACTTATACACCTTACCCATCCACTCGCTGTCACGGGTAGCAAGGTAGTCATTTACTGTAACAACATGCACACCCTCACCTGTAAGGGCATTCAGGTATGCAGGAAGTGTAGCCACCAAGGTTTTACCTTCACCTGTTTTCATTTCCGCAATTCTGCCCTGATGAAGAATAATACCACCTGTAACCTGTACAGGGAAGTGCTTCATACCAAGCACACGCCAGGAAGCCTCTCGGCAAGTTGCAAAAGCCTCAGGCAAAATGTCGTCAGTTGTTTCGCCGTTGGCAAGTCTTTCCTTTAAAATTGTTGTCTGATTTTTAAGCTCCTGTTCACTCATAGCGGAGTACTTTTCCTCAAGGGCAAGTACCTTTTGAGTGATTGGCTCTACTCTTTTAAGTTCTTTCTTGCTGTAAGAACCGAACATTTTTCTTAAAAGATTCATCATAACCATCCTTTTTTCAAATTATATTAATGTCATTAGCCTATATTTTCCTATTATAATGTTCATTATAACACAGGTTTCCAAAAAAATAAAGGGGAAGTATGTCGAACACCTCCCCTTTATTAAAAAATTACCACAATATCATTCCGAGCTACAGCACTGTCATTCCGAGCTTGTCGAGGAATCCCCTGCCTCTACCACTCATTTTGTTAGGAAAATCATACTTTCATCTAACCTGTTAGTGTGGATTTATGCACTACTGCTTTTCTTTAAGATTCCTCGGTCGCTTTGCTCCCTCGGAATGACAGATGAGGGTTGATTTATTCCGCTTTGTCCATAGATTCCTTGCAGGCAGACAGCGCCTCACAGGCGATAGGCTGTGCGTTTTGGGAGCCGTAGCCCTCAACATCATTTACAACAACAGAAAATGCAAGGGGATACTTTTCGTTTTGACAATATCCCACAATCCAAGCGTTGTTCTTGTCGCTTCCGCTGCCGTCACTTGACTTTGTGATTTCACCCGTTCCTGTCTTTGCGGCAACCTCCATACCGGCAGGGAAATTTCCGTCACCGTAGTAGTTTTCCACATTGTTACGCATCATTTCCCCGATTTTGCCGGCAACATCGCTTTCCATCATTCTTGAGCCTGTACCACCGCCTGTGGTGATGCCAAGCTTTGTAAGGATGCTTTCGTCACTGCCGATAAGGTAAGGCAAAACAGGCTTTCCGCCGTTGGCTATTCCCGAACAGATTATAGCCATCTGCATTGGGTTAACAAGGTCGGTATACTGACCCACACCTGACCAAGCAAGCTGATTTTTTGTGGCGTCACTTACATCATAGTTGCCGTCCTTAAGGGGAATATCACCTATTGAAAATGAGCCGTTTATGCCCATTTCGTTTGCAACCTCAGTCATTTTTTCAATGCCAAGCTCCTCGGCAATTTTGGCAAATACTATGTTGCAGGAATTCCCCAAAGCCTGTGACAGGTTTTCACTGCCGTGGGCGTAGCCGTCGTTACAGTAAACCTCACAGGTTTCGTCATCTCCGCCAACACGTTCAATACCCTGGCAGTACCATTCACGAGTTTCAATATCATCAATATATTTCAGAGCCGCCGCTGTGGTTACAAGCTTAAAAATAGAGCCGGGGGTGTATGAGCTGCTAACAGCGTTGTCCACATACACGCCTCTGTATTCTTCTTCATTTTCCGCTGTAATTTCCGGCGGTGCGTTAGGGTCGTAGGAAGGTGTTGAAACATCACAGAGGATTTCTCCTGTTTCGTAGTTATAAACGACACAGGCACCTGCCCTACCGTCAAACATTTGATAGACCTGAGAACACACCTTGGCGTCAGCAGTAAGCCTCATATCGCTGTTTGGCTTAAGTGATGTGGGAAGTCCCAATCCAAACAGAGGATTGTAGCCTGTAAGGTTCATTCTGTACATAGACTGGATTGATGTGCCGATGTTTATGGAGTCGTCACCCACAATGTGGAGCATACTTTTTCTAACGCTTTTGTCCTCGTTATAGACTCTCTCGCCGTTTACTGACTTTGCCAGCTCAACACCGTTTCTGTCGGTTATTGTACCTGCCTGTGTAAGTCCTCCGTCAGAGGAAATATGGCGGTTATAGGCCATATTCATCCATGTTTTATATTCAGTTACTATGTTATAGGAAAGGTATCCCATACCGCCGATTATAAGAAGTACAACAATTAAAATCATAGCACTTCTGCGCAAGGTTCTTTTCATTGGATACAGTTCCTCCTTTTCATAACTAATTTAAGGCTAATTTGAGTAGTTATCCCCTCTTTTGAGAATAAGTCCTTTCGTCTGCCGCCTTGATAAATGCAAGAAGTCCCCAACAGGAAATCATTGATGAACCTCCGGCAGATACAAATGGGAATGTAACGCCTGTAAGTGGCAGAACATCTGTTGCGCCCAAAACATTCAAAGCCATTTGCACAATAAACAGTCCTGCTGCACAGCAGGCGGAAATTGAGTAGAATGTGCTGCGGCTCCTTGTTGCTATATCCCTTGAATAAATTGCAAGGCAAAGTATAGCCGCAATTAGTGCAAAGCCGACGATAATGCCCATTTCTTCGCACACAATGCCAAACACCAAATCGCTTTCAGAGGCGATAACATACTTTAAAAATCCGTTGCCTATTCCCACACCGAAAAGACTTCCCGATGCAAGGTATGTCAGCACCCTTGCCTGTTGGAAACCACCCTCGGAGGAATTTTCAATGGCATGTCCCCATGTTTCAAAACGCTTTGCAACATAGGGCTTTATCTTAAGAATTACGGCTCCGCCGCCAACAGCAGTTGCAAGGGCAAGGAGAACCGTCTTGATGTCGCCTGAACGCATAAATGCAACAAAGAGGAATGTTGCAAAGAAGATGAGGGCTGTACCAAAGTCACCCATAAGGGCAAGCTCGCCAACGCAAATTGCGGAGAAAGCAATAAACTCAATCTTGTTTCTCCTTGTCATAATTGCGTCAAGTGTACCTGCACCCACAAAAATATAGAGAATTTTTACAAATTCAGATGGCTGAATTGAAATTCCGCCGATTGTAATCCAGTTGGCGGCACCGTTTTTGATGCTGCCAAACACAAGGTTAAAGCCAAGTAATGCTATTGAGGCAATCATACCCCAAAATCTAAAGCGTTGCACCCAGTCAGGCCTTTCAAGGAGCTTTACAATAATTACAAATCCAATTATACCCGCAAGGGCTGTGACAATCTGCATTATCGCCATTCGGTCCGACTGCCTGACCTGTAGCATCAGTCCAAGTCCCGTCAAAAACAGCGCCAAAGCCTCAAGCTCAAAGTTTGTCCTTTTGATAACTCTTGTTGAAACAAAGAACAGTCCCCAGCTTATAACGGTAAATACACCGCAGTATACAAATGGATTTAAGTCCTTTGCGTAGTAGTCCCAAGACGCCTCTATCGCCATTAGAAAATGGAAAATAGTTATCATAATCATCAGCTTGTACTGCTTCATAGAAGCCTTGTTGCTGATTCGTTTTAAAAATCTGTCAGGACAAACTTCCTCGTCATATTCGTCCCCTCGCTCAACTCTGAACAGGGTAGAGCCAACCTGAATTTCGTCATCTATCAGTAGCTTTGTACGGTAAGGTGTGGTGTTGTCAACCGCCCTTATTCCCTTTTGCAAATTATCCTTAAAGGAGCTGATTATACTTGCAAAGAAAGACTTATTCCTTGAGGGTGAATTACTTTTGATTTTCTCTCCGTTAACATATGTTCCGCACTTACTGCCCACATCGGTAATCATCCAGCCCTCTTGCCTTCTGAGCAGAACACAGTGGTCACGGGAAACAGCAGGGTCGTTTACCCTTATGTCACTTCCACGACTTCTGCCGATGGAGTTTTCCCAAAAAAGAACGGGAATTTTCTCCCCTGTTTCCATATTTTCCAAAGTAAGCAGTGGTTTTTGTTGCCTTCGGTGTCTGTGCATTGAGGCAAATATTGAATAAATAATTACTATAGCATAAAGGGGCAAAAGGATTCTTACAGCCACAACTCCGGCGTCAAGAAGCCATTGTATATCCATATATTCCCCACCTCTCCTGTATATCTCGTTTCCTATATTATGTCTTTCCTATATTATACCTTAGGAAAAATAATTGTCAATAATACTAAGGAAACACTGAATAAATCACAATTAAAAAGCATAAGTCGGGAGGTTTTCCCGACTTATTAATAATTTTTTATTCTACTGTAACCGACTTAGCCAGATTTCTCGGCTTGTCAATATCGTTACCCCTGTGTAAGGATGTGTAGTAGGCAATAAGCTGTAAAGGAACAATAGCCAGCATCGGCATTAGCTCCTCACGGATTTTCGGTACTCTTATAATCTGGTCAGCCACATCACTGCCGATATGACATTCCTCGTCACACACAAGGATTACATAAGCTCCCCTTGACCTAACCTCTTTTACATTTGAAAGGGTTTTTTCAAAGAGTGCATTTTGAGTAGCCACAGCAATAACAGGCATTTCCTCTGTGATAAGTGAGATAGTGCCGTGCTTTAACTCACCTGCGGCATAGCTTTCGCTGTGAATGTATGAAATTTCTTTCAGTTTCAATGAACCCTCCATAGAAAGGGCATAGTCAAGACCTCTGCCGATATACAGCAGTGAGTCTGCATTTACAAGACTGCTTCCTGCATACTGGCAGTCGTCCATTACCTTTTCAAGAGTTTCCTCTACCTTGTCAGGAACTTCCATAAGTGAGGACAACAGGGATTTACACTCGTCCTCTGTAATTCTTCCTTTGGCAAGTGCAAGCTGGAACGCAAAGAGGTACATAACTGCAATCTGCACCATATACGCCTTAGTGGAGGCAACTGCAATTTCGGGACCTGCATGGGTGTAAATCAGCATATCTGCCTCTCTTGCTATGGAACTGCCCTTTGCGTTAACAATAGCAAGGGTTTTTGCGCCGTATTCCTTAGCAAGGGACATAGCCGCCTTGCTGTCGGCAGTTTCTCCGCTTTGAGAAATAATAATTACAAGGTCGCCCTCGCCTACAAGGGGATTTCTGTAACGAAATTCAGAGGCAATATCCACATTTACAGGCACTCTTGCAAGACCCTCAATAACATATTTGCCAACCATTCCTGCGTGCATAGCAGTACCACAGGCAACAATGTGAATATTCTTAAAGTTCTTAATGCTGTCTATGGTAATTCCACATTCGGAAAGGTCAGGCATATTGTCACGGATTCTCGGCAGAATAGTCCTTTTGATAGCCTCAGGCTGTTCGTGAATTTCCTTAATCATAAAGTGAGGATAACCGCCCTTTTCAGCGGCGTCCATATCCCAGTCAGCCTCCTGAAGCTCCTTTGTAATGGGGAGCATATGACTGTCGAAAAACTCAACGCCATCGTGGGTGAGTTTTACAATCTCGTCGTGATTCATAAGGTAATATTTTTTGGTGTAGTTGAGTATTGCAGGAACATCGGAGGCAATAAAGCTTTCATCATCTCCAACACCTACAATCAAAGGACTTTCTCTGCGAACAGCAAAAACTGTGTCGGGATAGTCGGCAAAAACTATTCCCAAGGCAAAGGAGCCCTTTAACATTCTTATTACCGTATGTATAGTGTCAAGAGGGTCGCCGTCATACTTTAAGTCAAGGAGCTGAGCCACTACCTCTGTATCTGTATCTGACAAAAAGTTCTTGCCCTTTTTAGTCAAATACTCCTTTAGTTCAATATAATTTTCGATAATACCGTTATGTACAATAGTCACCCTTTTTCCCGAATGAGGGTGTGAATTTACATATGAAGGCTGACCGTGAGTAGCCCAACGGGTGTGACCGATTCCTGCGTGACCCATAGGCTTGCCCTCCTTCTCCATCTTTTCAGAAAGGTCTGAGAGTCTGCCCTTAGTCTTTGCAACCTCTATTTTACCGTTCTCAAAAACTGCAATACCTGCGGAGTCGTAACCCCTGTATTCAAGCCTTGTGAGTGCTGAAACAAGTACATCACTGCAATCTCTCGGTCCTACATAACCTACAATACCACACATAACAATTCTCCAATACTTTATTTGTTTAGTTTATGGTCAAAGGTTGGCACTATGTCTGCCAACAATTCTACTGCCCTGTCGTCATCATTATCTTCGGCACATTCCCTAAGATTTTGAAGCTTGGCAAGGAGGGTTTCTTTGTCAATATCAATTTGATTTCCTATAAATATCTTTTCGTTAGCTGTCTGCTTTAGTCCCTCTTCATCCATAAGAAGCTCCTCAAACAGCTTTTCGCCGGGGCGAAGTCCTGTAAATTTAATTTCAACATCCTTATACGGCACCTTGCCGTACATTCTGCAAAGATTTTCCGCAAGGGTGGTAATCTTTACCGGCTTACCCATATCAAGGACGAAAATCTCGCCGCCCTTAGCCATACCTGCCGCCTGTAGCACCAGTGATACAGCCTCGGGAATTGTCATAAAGTAGCGGATAATGTCTGGGTGAGTTACTGTAATTGGCTTTCCGCTTTCTATCTGTCGGCGGAAAAGAGGGATAACAGAACCGTTACTTCCAAGTACATTGCCAAATCGGGTTGTTACAAATTCTGTACCTGTTGTATTTTGACCCATATACTGCATTATCATCTCACAGCACCTTTTGGTTGCACCCATAACATTTGTGGGGTTAACAGCCTTGTCTGTGCTAATCATTACAAACTTCTTAACTCCATACTTTTGAGCCAAGGTTGCAACATTGTATGTTCCGAAGATGTTGTTCTTTACCGCCTCACAGGGAACTGTTTCCATCAGGGGAACATGCTTGTGGGCGGCGGCATGCCACACCAACTCAGGCTTATACTCCTTAAAAACCTGCTCCATTTTGTCATAATCTCTTACAGAGGCTATAACTGTGGCAAGATTTAATTTATTTCCGTGTTCAAGGATAAGCTCCTGCTGTATATCGTATGCGTTATTTTCATATATATCAACAATAATTATCTGCTTTGGTGAGTAATTTGCAATTTGGCGAACAAGCTCGGAGCCTATTGAGCCACCGCCCCCTGTCACCATACAAACCTTGTTATTAACAAGGTCTTTTACTGAGGCTTTGTCAAAGGTAATGGGCTTTCTGCCAAGCAAGTCCTCAATTTTTATATCCTTAACCTGACTTAAAAGCTGAGGCTTACCCTCGTCACCGTCAAACAAAAGCTGACTGAAATGTGGGATAATCTTGATTTTACACTCAGTCTTTGAGCATAAATCCAAAATTCTTGTTCTGTCCTCTTCGCTACAGGAGGGAATTGCAAAAATAATCAGGCTGATGTTTTCACTTGCACAAATTTCGGGAATATCGTAGGTTGTGCCAAGCACCCTAACGGTGTCAACCATTGTGTTGCGAAGTGTTCTTTCGTCGTCAACAAAGCCGATGGGAAACAGATTTTTTGAGGGATTTCCGCTGTCGTTTTGTGCGGCAAAAATATCGTTTAAGATTATACGGCCTGCATGACCTGCACCCACAATAAGGGTTCTTTCGCCCTGATTCATTCTTTCGGAGTCGCTGATTTTAATAAAGGCATTTTTAAAAATAAGCCTAAACATTACAATGCCGATAATTGACATAGCACCGCTTATAAGGGTGTAGGGCAATACATAGTTGAATGTGTTGTAACGCAGGGACAAAATCAAGGTGCTTACTGCAACGCCGAAAAACATTGCAACAATGCAGTCAAGGTAATCCCTGATGTTAAAAAATCGCCATGTTTTGTTGTATGCACCGCAAATCCAAAGTGCCACAAGACAAACTATTACATTTATGATAATTGAAACCACAACATATGGTGTTTCAACCACACTTTTAAAGCCTGTCTGAAAGTCAAATGCCTCAAGCATAAAGTTGGTTACTACTCCGCACAACGCAATGATAAACGCATCTACAATGCCGAGCATAACCTTTCTGAAATTGAAATTCGGTCTTCCCATAGTACCACTCAAAATTTTAACATAAGTTTAATAAAAAATTAAAATAAAATTAAAATATTATACGGATAAATTATATTACTATATAGTGAAAAAGTCAATTAAAATAGCCTTTTCTATGATAATACTCAAATTATCCCCTATTTTTTTGTAATATCCTACAATAGAATATTTCCATATTTGCATTTATTATTTTAATTTTGAATTTATTGGTTAAATTAATTTCCTTTAATTTTCAAACACCTTTCGTGCTGTTTCAACGGATATTGCCGCTGTTTTGCAGTAGTAGTCAGCCTTAATTTTCATAGCATATTCCTCTGTAAGAACAGCACCGCCAACGAAAATTTGTGTGTTTTCCAGTCCCGGTGTTTGGTGAATTAGGGCTATTGTATCCTCCATACTTTTAAGGGTTGTGGTCATAAGTGCCGACAGTCCAACAAGGGTAACATTTTCCCTTTTTGCGGTTTCCACAACCAAAGACGGCTCAACATCCTTGCCCAAATCTATAACATCATATCCGTAATTTTCAAGGAGTACCTTAACGATATTTTTTCCAATATCGTGAATATCACCCTTGACGGTTGCAAGGATAATCTTGCCCTTTGATACACTTTCACTGCTGCTTTCAGCAAGTTTTTCCTTTATAATCTCAAAAGCCTGTTGGGCGGCTGTGGCGGAGGACAAAAGTCCCGGCAGGAACACCTTGCCCTGTTCAAACAACGAGCCAACCCTGTCAAGTGCCGGAATAAGCTCACCGTCTATTATTTCCATAGGGTCGGTATTTTCAAGCATTTTAAGTGTAATGTCGTGACATTCCTTTTTAAGCCCTTTCATTACCGCCTCCCCCAAGGTATTCTCGTGGCTTTGGCTTACAGTTTCCACAACAAAATCGCTGTACTTTGCGATGTAGTCACGGCTTTCCTCGTCATATCCCTTTAGCACTCTAAAGGAACGGACAGCACCTGCCATACCGAATACACCGGGGTTGATAATAGGCAAGTCAAGTCCACGCTCCAAAGCCATTGTAAGGAAGGTTTGGTTAACAAGTGGTCTTTGGGGAAGTCCAAAGGAGATATTGCTGACACCGAGGACAGTTTTTACATTGTACTTTTCCTTAACCTTTTCAAGTGCCTGTAGCGTTTGCACAGCACCGCTTTGCTGGGCAGAAACAGTAAGTGTAAGGCAGTCGATATAAATATCCTCTTCCCTAATGCCAAAGGACTTTGCCCTATTTATGATTCTTTCCGCAATTTCAAGTCGCTTTTCTGTTGTTTCGGGGATACCGTCCTCGTCTAAGGTAAGTCCTACAACAGAAGCGCCGTACTTTGCAACAATGGGCAAAATCTCATTCAGGCTCTTTTCTTCGCCGTTTACAGAGTTCACAATTGCTCGTCCGTTGTACACTCTAAGTCCTGCTTCAAGTACCTCAGGTTTAGTTGAATCAAGCTGTAACGGCAAATCAACAACGCCCTGTACAGCCTTAACAACCTTAACCATCATTTCTTTTTCGTCTATTTCGGGATGACCTACATTTATGTCAAGGATTTCGGCTCCGTCCTCTGCCTGACTGATAGCCTGAGACAAAATGTAGTCCATATCGTTGTTCACAAGTGCCTGTTTAAACAGCTTTTTGCCTGTTGGGTTAATTCTCTCTCCAATAATTCTCGGCTGGTCAACATTTACAACCGCTGTTCCCGAGCAAACTCCTGTTACATATGGGTGAACATTCTTCTTGTAGGTTTTGTCCTTTAGTTCATCCTTTAGCTTCTCTATAAATTCAGGTGTTGTGCCACAGCAACCGCCTAAAATTTTAACTCCCAATAAGGAAAGCTCAGCCATCTTCTTCGCAAACTCCTCTGCTCCCATTGTGTAGGTGTTGGTTACAGGGTCGGGAAGTCCTGCATTTGGCTTTGCAATAACAGGAACATTACACCTTTCGCAAATCTCTCTTAGCATAGGCTCAATCTCGTCAGGTCCAAGGGAGCAGTTAAGACCTATTGCGTCAGCCCCAAGTCCTTCAAGGGTTAGCACCATAGCACTTGGAGAAACGCCCTGAAATGTTCTTCCGTTTTCCTCAAAGCTCATTGTACACAGTACAGGCTTGTTGCTGTTTTCCTTACAGGCAAGGAGAGCCGTTTTCATCTCCAGCAAGTCTGTCATAGTTTCTATTGCTATAACATCATACCTGTCGTCAGCTGTTACAACCTCTTTAAAAATATCATAGGCTTCCTCAACGGTAAGAGTACCGTTTGGCTCAAGGAGTTGTCCGATAGGACCCATATCAAGGGCGATTAATGTGTCTGTTCCCTCAACCGCCTTTTTACAGCAGTCAATAGCGGAACTTACAATCTCCTTTACACCGTAGCCTGTCCCCTCCAGCTTGTGCCTGTTTGCGGAGAATGTATTGGCACAGATGATGTCGCTACCTGCTTCTACATATTCCCTGTGAACATCAACAATTGTTTGTGGGTGGGTGATATTCAGCACATTTGGGTTATCTCCCATTTTCAGTCCACGCTTTTGGAGCATTGTGCCCATTCCGCCGTCATATATAATAAATTCTTTGTTTAAGAGTGTTTTAAAGTCCATTATTCCGCCCTCCTGTAAGGACAATTTTTGTTACCGCACCTTGAACACTTTGATGTGCAGGAGCGTTTTTCCTCAACCTCTTCTTTCCCAACGCCAATAACTGCCGTAACCGACTTTGTGGGATTGAGCATAAGGCTTTCCGTAAGGTTAAGACCAAGCTTTTTTTCGGTATTTAAAAGCCGTACAATTTCCCTTTGCTTTTCAAGGGGATAGTCCCCGTAGCCGGGGCTGAATCTGTTTGTAAAGTAATATCCGCTGTACCTCTTTGAAAGCTCAAGTTCGATTTTGTCCATAAACTGCTCAATGGCAACTGACGCCATAGCGTCAATTACAACAGCCTGTGCCATATCGGTAATTTGCGCCTTGCGAATCAGCTTATCCACATAAATTCCAAGAGTTGCGGCAATCAGCACAACCTTTTCGCTTTTTTCTATCACCTTTTTTATATCCTCACCACCAAGGGCAGGACTGTCCTTGGGAATTTCGGTAAAGGTGTAAACAGGTCGGCAGATTTTCAGGATTTCCTCCTCTGCCCTATCCATCAGCACCTGTGTTATATTGTCGGGATTTACACCGTAACCCCCCATATAGCGGAGCGCCTCGGCTCTGTCAAGAGATGACAATGTTATCATAACAAGCTTCCAATCGCTTCAGTAATTTTTGTTGCAACATAGGGGTTGTTCATTGTGTAAAGGTGAATACCTTCAACACCGTTTGCCATAAGGTCAACAATCTGCTCCACAGCGTAGGCAATTCCGGCGTCCCTTAGGGCATCGGGATTATTTTCATATCTCTGCATAATCTTTGAAAATTTTGAGGGCAGACTTGCACCGCACATTGACACCATCCGTTCAATCTGATTTTTGTTTGTAACAGGCATAATTCCTGCTGAAACAGGCACATCAATACCTGCACATCTTACCATATCCATAAAGCTGTAAAATGCCGAATTATCAAAGAAAAGTTGAGAAATAAGGTGAGTTGCACCCTTTTCAACCTTTGTTTTAAGGTTGCGAATATCCTCAACCATTGACTCTGCCTCAAGGTGCATTTCGGGGTAACAGGCACCGGCAAGCTCAAAATCTCCCCTTTGCTGAATGTACTCGCAAAGGTCGCTTGCGTGGAGAAAATCCTTTTTCGGCTCAATGTCGGGAACAATGTCGCCACGGAGAGCAAGGATATTTTCAATGCCCTTTTCCTTAAAAATTTCTAACTCTTTTTCAACAGTTTGTCTGTCGTTGTTCACACAGGTAAGGTGAGCCAAAGGCTCAACGCCCAAGGACTTTACCTTTGATGCAATCAGCGCTGTATTGTTAGCCTCTGTTCCGCCTGCACCGTATGTAACGGAAATATAGGCAGGCTTTAATGATGCTAACTCGTCAAGTGCCTTGTAAACTGTTTCAACTGTGCTTGTCTTTTTTGGAGGAAAAACCTCAAAGGAAAGGACTGTTTTGCCCTCTTTGTATAATGTACTTAATTTCATAATCTACCAACTTTCTTCCATATGTCACCGCATAGACGGTATATAAATTCAATTTAAAAATTTTTATAATTTTTCTGTTGTAATCTTTTGTGCAAGGACGGAATTTTTGTAACGAGAGTCAAAGCTAACCTCTTTGATTATCCTAACACAGCTTGGAATGGGGATTTCTGTGTCCTCACTGTCAACCTCACACTCCAAAAATGCTCTGTCATTCCAAAAGGGAAAAACATCCACCTCGTACATAAAACCCTTGTACATAAAGATGTGTCTTACCTTGTTTATGGTATTATACCCCTTTTTTCTATGCTTCATAATTTTGTCGTACTCAGCCTTTGTAATTTCCTCCTCGTACTCCACACGGGTTAAGTCGGAAATTTTCCTTTTAAATGTCTTTGTGTAGGTGTATTCACCGTTTTTTCCTCTTTTGCGGATTCTTCCAAAGGCATTATGCTCCATATAGTCGGTGTAGGTCTGCCAAATCTCTGTGTAGTCGTATCCATCCATTTTGGAAAGCTCCTTAATGTTTGGATACTCTATAAGCCACTTTCTCTCTATCTCCAAAGGCTCATTCACAGTTATTCCCCCTTTTGGACAATGTCGTCAAATTAAGATTATTTACACACAACGGTATGCATCCTCACCCTGTCATTCTGAGGGAGCATAGCGACTGAAGAATCTGAAAGGATAGCAGTAGCACCTTAATCGACACTATCAGGTTATAGGAAAGTATGATTCCCCTAACAAGGCAAGTGATATAGGTAGGGGATTCCTCGACAAGCTCGGAATGACAGAATGGCGGTTTTCCTTAAGTTGACGACATTTCCCTTTTGGCACAACACTTTGTCTTAATCTTTAAAGATTATTATATCACATTTCTTTCTCCAATACCACATAAATTTATTTAGATTTTGCTTATTATTTGCATATTATTTTAAATAATGTTAATATGATGTGGGTGATAAAATGTATTTTAAAAAGCACAAGGCAAAGGCAGTATTGCTGTGCATATTATCTGCAATAATTATCTTTTTTGCAGTGAATATAATAGTAAGCAACTGTATATTGACCTATAATGAATACACAGTTGAAACCACCAAAATTAAAGGGCAGACAAACTTTGTTGCTATATCCGACTCCGAGGGCAGGTCTTTTGGTGAAAATAACAGCCGACTGGCAGAAAAAGTAAAGGACGCTAACCCGAAATTTGTTATGATTCTGGGGGATATGGTGGATAACGACACGGGTGACTACTCCGCCGTTGTGGATTTGTGCAATACACTGACAAAGGATTTTCCTGTCTACTACGCCCTTGGCAATCACGAGTTAAGCTTTAGCGAAAGTGAACAGGGCATGTATCTTAAAAATCTTAAAAACGCAATAGACAACACCGGTGCAACTATGCTCATAAATGAAATGACCGACTTTACAACAAAGGACGGCGACAAAATCACCATAGCCGGACTGAAAAGGTACCCATTCTTTGATTATGACGCACCGAACTACGACAATGAGGAAAACAGGCTTTTTCAAAAATATTTAAAACAAGAGGACGAAAGTCACTTTTCCATACTGATGTGCCACTATCCCGAAACCTATGTGTGGGGCTTTGATAAGTATAACATTGACCTTATGGTATGCGGTCACACCCACGGAGGACTTTTCAGAATTCCCTTTGTGGGCGGAGTTTATGCACCTGAACAGGGCTTTATGCCAAAGTATTCAAAGGGTTATTACACAAACGGAAATGCAAATATGCTAATCTCCGCAGGACTAAATAATTCACAAAATATTCCAAGACTTTTTAATCCCCTTGATGTTACGGTAATCACACTAAAGGGCAAATAAAACTATAATATACTGATTTTTTCAACAACATTCTTATTTTGGTTTGTCGTTCCGAGGAAACATAATATACTGCCCTGTCATTCCGAAGGGCAAAACACCCCACCTGTCATTCTGAGGGAGCAAAGCGACGGTCGAATCTGAAAGGATAGCAGTAGTGCATAAATCGACACTATCAGGTTATAGGAAAGTGTGATTTCCCTAACAAAATGAGTGGTATAGGCAGGGGATTCCTCGACAAGCTCGGAATGACAATGTGATGGATTTCCTTAAAAAATAACTATTCCCAAATATAAAGTACTATCCGCAAAATCCCCTGCATATCATTAACTATCCTTAAAGGGAGGGTTAATGTGTGAAAGGAATTGTGGAAGAACGAGCTGTTACACTGGGAACACATATTGCAGAAAGCGGAGATACTGTGCGTCAGACCGCCAAAAAATACGGAATAAGCAAAAGCACCGTTCACAAGGATGTCAGCTCACGGCTGAAAAAGATAAATCCTTCTCTTTACACAGAGGTTAAAAAGGTGCTGGAAATCAACAAGTGCGAACGCCACATAAGGGGCGGAATGGCTACAAAAAACAAATATCTGCTACTTAGACAGCAAAAAAAACATATCGAGTAATTATACATATCAATCTTTTTTCCGTTACAAAAGCCGATGAGTTGTGATTCTATCGCCACAACTCACCGGTTTTTTTATAATTGAATAAACCTTCCCTAACAAAAACGGCACAGCCAAAGCTGTACCGCCTAAAGGTTTCTGAATTTTTATCAAATCAGGATAATAGCATTTTATCCGACTCAACCTGATGTCCTGCAATCTCGGCAAACTTTGCCATAAGGTCTGCTTTTGTCAGGTTTTTCTTTTCCTCACCCTGAACATCATAGATGATTTTGCCCTCGTTCATCATAATCAGCCTGTTGCCGTGGGCAATAGCGTCGTGCATATTGTGGGTAATCATCATTGCTGTAAGGTTGTTTTCACTTATTATTTCCTCCGAAATTTCAAGCACCTTTGCCGCTGTTGTGGGGTCAAGTGCCGCAGTATGCTCGTCAAGTAGCAAAAGCTTTGGTCTTTGGAGGGATGCCATAAGCAATGTGAGTGCCTGTCTTTGTCCGCCGGAGAGCAGTCCAACCTTTGAGGTCATTCTGTCCTCCAAGCCAAGTCCCAAGATTTTCAGCTTTTCGTGGTAAAGCTCCCTTTCCTTTTTTGTAATGCCCCATCTAAGGGTTCTCTTTTTGCCTCTTCTGTAAGCTAAAGCTAAGTTTTCTATAATCTGCATATCGGGAGCAGTACCCATCATTGGGTCCTGAAAAACTCTGCCGATGAATTTTGCCCTTTTGTATTCAGGCATACCTGTAACATTTGTTCCGTCAAGGATAATACTTCCGTTATCCACAGGCCAAACACCTGTGATAGCGTTCATAAGGGTTGATTTACCTGCTCCGTTACCGCCGATAATTGTTACAAAATCACCGGGGTTAAGGTGGAGAGAAACACCGTCAAGCGCTTTCTTTTCATTTATTGTGCCGGGATTAAAGGTCTTTGCAATGTTGTTTACTTTAAGCATCCTGTTTTTCTCCTTTCTTCTTTGCTTTCTTAAAGGAGTTTTTGCTTTGTGACTTTAGGTATGGAATTGCAAGGAACACTGCAACAATGACTGCTGTGAACAGCTTTAAGTCCTGAGAGTTCAGCTTTAACCACAAAACTATGGACAAAACAATGTAGTAAACAATACCGCCCACAATTACAAACAAAAGCTTGCCAACAAAGTTGAGCCTTTTGCCCAAAAATGCCATACCAAGCACTTCGCCTATGATAACAGCCGCCAAGCCGATAACGATAGCTCCACGACCCATATTAACATCAGCATTACCCTGATACTGTGCAAAAAGTCCCCCTGACAGTGCAACAATACCGTTGGAAAGTGCAAGTCCGATAACCTTCATAGTGTTTATGTTGATACCCTGAGCACTGCTCATACTGTGGTTACTGCCTGTTGCCCTAAGCGCCGAGCCTTGCTCTGTGCCAAAGTACCAATAGAGCAAAATAATAATTACAGCTGCAAAAATTGCAGAAACAATAATTGACTGTGGAATTTTACCCAAGGTTACATACAGACCGCTTTCCCCAAAGTTAAAGGATTTGTTTGCGGACATATCCATAATTCTAAGGTTAATTGAGTACAGTCCCAGCTGTGTTAAAATACCTGCCAGAATTGCAGGAATTCCCAGCTTTGTATGTAAAAAACCTGTTATTGTTCCAGCAATTACACCGGCCAGAACAGCAACCAACAGGCAAGCCCATATTGGCATTCCGGCCAGCCTTAGCATAACTGTAACTGCTCCGCCTGTTGCAAATGTGCCGTCAACAGAAAGGTCGGCAACATCCAGCAATCTGAAGGTGATGTAAACGCCAAGTGCCATTATTCCCCAAATAATACCC
>JAQXVY010000003.1 GCA_029225165.1 Oscillospiraceae bacterium | reverse complement strand
GTGGTTTGCGGGTACAATTATCTTAATAAATTCTAAAAAGGCATTACTGACTTTTGCAGTCGGTAATGCCTCTTTGTTTTATACAATCAATTGTTGTTTCGCACATAGTTTATTATCTTTTTTGCGGCTTCTTCAGAAATTGAAAACATAGTTTGCCTAAAATTAAAACTACTGTCGGTAATATCTTTCATTTGTGAAGCTGAAATAGGTTTAGACAATTCAACAAAATTATCTAAAATCATATTGTATTCGTAATCGTCGTATCCATCGCATGATTTTTTGTTTAGTATTCCATTTGCATACCCATACGCTCTTATACCAACTCCGCTTTCATATAAAAATACGATATCTCCTTTTTGGAATTTTTGAATTTTCTCTCTCCATCCGGGATAGTAAGCTGCTGCTTTATGTTCGTCAATCATTTCTTTTGTGTAATGAGGGTTGCTTTGTTTATTTGTGTTAAGTACGTAACAATTGTTTTCATACTCCAAAAAGTCTTCTGTTTGAGAATACATGTTAAATTCAATGTAGTATTCACCTGAAATCTCGAATACCCAATATACAATAGCATCTATATTCAACCCATTATTTTTCCAATAGATGATTGATTCTATTGTTGCTTGATCTACTCCATTCGTAACAATAAGAAAATGTTGCTTCTTGTTAAAGTTGTCGTCAGGCAGAATCTTAGAAGTGTCTCCGTAAAAATAGGAAGAATGATCAAGTGCAAGATTAGCTTTTTCGTTATGCTGATATTTTTGATATAAACAATTCAATTCATCGTAAGTACTTTTTCCGAACAGTTGCCCATATCGGAGTACTTGTAATAAATTTTCTTGTTTTCCAGACCAGCGCTTGAGTTCAAATATGTATAAATCGCCTTCCTTATCAATGGCAAGTATATCGGGTTCTTCTTGTCGAGCTCTTTCAGTAAAAATAGCCATAAGGTCATTTGAAGAAATGAAATCTTGAATATTATTAGAAATAAGGTTTTCAAGATCTTTTTCTTTCCAACCAATATCTGATAGTGTGACTCTTTTAACCTTTGAGTAATTATTACGGTTTGTATTTTTATTTAATTTATATAACATAGCTATATGCCTCACTCTTTAATATTTTTCGGATAATTGTAGCGCCAATTATCGTATTCCTCTTTTGAAATTTCGCCGTTTTTCAGCTTTTCAGCTTGTTCTTTCCAAGCGGTGAACATTTCAAACATAGTAATGTAATTTGCGCCCATACCCTTATCTAAATGCAGACAAACCTCTCCGTCTAATTCAGTAATTTTAAGACCGTATAAATCTTCAAGGACAAATAAAGTATGCATTAAGCCGTTATAGCTGTCAATATCGGGCACAGTTAAAGCGCTTGCGGATATACCGAATACTTCAGCAAGGTTGTTAGTAAGGTCTGCTTTCGGCGTTCTTGAGCCTGATTCATATTGCGCCATACGGATGTCAGCGGTCTTTTCAGGAAAACCAACCTGCATACCAAGATATTTTTGAGTCATACCTCTTAAATTTCTAAAGAATCTTATTCTTTCACCGATAGCCATAAAAATGCTCCTCTCATATTTCTAAATGCAGTATAACATAACAAGTTAAGCTATGTCAAGATAACCAAAGCAAAAAAAGTAAATATTTTCTCAAAAACCACTTGACTTTACGGAATTTGTTTAGTATAATAGTTAAGCAAATAGCGTTAAGTCTATTTCTAACAACAGAATAACCGTCATATGTCACGGTAATGGCATATCCGCTCGGGCAAATCGGAATGCGGTCAGAAAGTTCTCCGACACTAAATAATTGAATTATTAAAAATCAAGCAAAGGGGGTGATTAAATGGAAAGTACAAGCTTTATGCGAGTTGATGAGGTGGCACAGGAATTGGGTATATCAAAATCCTATGCTTACAAAATCGTCCAAAAACTAAATGTCGAACTGAAAGAAAAAGGATTTATGACAATTTCGGGGCGAGTAAATAAGCAATATTTTATGGAACGCACCTGCTACGGTGCAACTAAGAAAGAGAGGGATTAAACAATGGCAGTATATAAAGAAGAAAAAACAAACACTTGGCGAGTGCTTTACCGTTACACCGATTGGAACGGTGAACGCAAGCAGTCGCAGAAACGAGGGTTCAAAACAAAGCGTGAAGCTCAGGCTTGGGAGCGAGAACAGCTTAACAAGCTGGGCGGTGATTTGGATATGAACTTTAAGAGCTTTGTGCAGCATTATACCGAGGATATGCAGTCTCGTATTAAGGAGAACACTTGGGCAACGAAAGAACATATTATTCAAACAAAACTAATGCCCTATTTCGGGAAGCTGAAGATGAGCAATATAACCGCACAACAAATAATCACTTGGCAAAATGAGCTTATCAATTATAAGGACAATAACGGCAAGCCCTATTCTCCCGTATATTTGAAAACAATTCACAATCAGCTATCTGCGATATTTAACCACGCTGTCAGGTACTACAACCTGAAAGAAAACCCTTGTCAAAAGGCTGGCAGTATGGGTAAAAAGAAAAATCGTGAAATGCTCTTCTGGACGAAAGAGGAATATTTGAAGCTTGCTGATGTGATGATGGATAAGCCGATGTCATACTACGCATTTGAAATGCTGTATTGGACAGGTATCCGTGAGGGCGAGCTGTTAGCACTTACCCCTGCTGATTTCGAGTTTGAAAAGCGAACGGTAACAATATGCAAATCGTTTCAGCACTTAAACGGCAGAGATATTATTACTTCCCCGAAAACAGAAAAAAGCAACCGCACGATTCAATTGCCGAAGTTCCTTTGTGATGAAATGCAGGACTATCTGAAAATGCTCTACGATGTGGGTTTGGAGGACAGAATGTTTCCTGTTACAAAAAGCTATCTGCACAGAGAAATGGACAGAGGCGCAAAAGAAGCAGGCGTAAAGAGAATTCGCATTCACGATATTCGCCATAGCCACGTTAGTTTGCTGATTGATATGGGATTCTCTGCAACGGCTATTGCAGACCGTGTGGGACATGAAAGTATTGATATAACTTACAACTATGCGCATTTGTTCCCGTCAAAGCAAGCTGAAATGGCAGATAAGTTAGATATGGAAAGGGGCGAGTAAAATGTCACTGAAAAACAGAGATGAGCACAACCGTTGGAGAAATATAACCGTAGGTTTTCGAGTATCCACCGAAGAAAACGAACTACTGAACAAGGCTGTAGCCTTATCGGGGTTGCCAAAACAAGAATACTGCTACCGAAAATGTATGAACAGAGATGTCATTGTTCAGGGTAATCCGAGAGTGTTCAAAGCCTTGCGAAATCAGCTTGCAGATGTGCTTGCAGAATTACAGCGTATTGAGACAGTTGGTGAGGTAAATGATGAGTTGCTGGATTTAATTGAAATGATAGCCGATATTCTCTGCGGATTAAAGGAGGAATCAGAATGATAGATAAAAAAGAAATGACCGCCCGTAAATCATCTGTTGGCGCAGATGAAAGGCAGTCACTCAATGTATCTGTTAATAGTATAACCGCATATCACTCAAAAATCAACAGTTTTGTTTTGAAAGGCGGTGGTACGGATGGCTGAATTAAAAATTATCAGTATGGACGAAGTGCAAAGCAAGGAGGTCAACTGGCTTTGGTATCCATATATCCCCTATGGAAAAATCACAATCATTCAAGGCGATCCCGGGGAAGGTAAAACAACTTTGGCATTAAGACTGGCGGCACTTCTCTCAAAAGGAGAAGCGCTACCATTTGATGATACCGAGCGTGAGCCTGTTAAGGTTATCTACCAAACCGCAGAGGACGGGCTGGAAGATACCATTAAGCCGAGGTTAGAGGCGGCAGAGGCAGACTGTTCACAGATAAAAGTTATAGACGAATCGGAAGCAGCACTCAGTATGCTTGACGAACGCATTGAAAAAGCAATCATAGAAGTCGGAGCAAGAGTGGTTATCCTCGATCCGATTCAAGCGTATGTCGGTGCAAACATTAATATGAACAACGCTAACGAAGTCCGTAATATAATGGCTCAGCTTGGACGAGTGGCAGAGAAATATGACTGCGCCATTCTGTTGGTCGGTCATATGAACAAAGGAAGCGGAAACAAATCTTCCTATCGTGGACTTGGTTCGATTGACTTTCAGGCTTCGGCAAGAAGTGTCTTAATTGTCGGAAGAATCAAAGACAATCCGCAGGTCAGGGTTATGGTGCAGGATAAATCCTCTCTTGCTCCCGAAGGTGAAGCTATTGCTTTTGAATTAGACAAAGAAAACGGCTTTAATTGGCTGGGGCATTATGATATTTCCGTTGATGATTTACTCAGCGGAATTGCGAAAGAAAAGAAATCTGAACAAGCAGGAAATCTAATTCTTGAGTATTTGTCTAATGGTAAAAAACCTCAGCAGGTATTGCTTAGGAAAGCGCAAGCGGCAGGTATCTCAAAGAGAGTGTTGTATGAAGCAAAAAAGGAATTGAATGTCCAGTCTGTTAAGGAGGGCAGTCAATGGTATTGGGAACTTCCCGAAAAATAGCAATCTTCAAGGTTGCAACATTGCAAAGACAGGCGCATCTGCAATCTTGCAATGTTCCTTTTCGGGAAGTGACAATGTAAAGTTTAGGCGGGGTGCAGGGAGGCCTTTTCAAAGGTCTGCCCTGCTGGGGAGTTGTCCGCAGACAACGGGGCAACGCCCCGCACCCCCTCGGAGAGCGCAAAACCTGCTTGCAGGTTGCATTTTTGATAGGCTCGCCTGTCAAAAGTGCTTTTGCGTTACTCTTGACAAGAGTAACAGAACCGAGAACGGTCAAATTTTAGAGATTGGAGGTATATAAAATGCAAAG
>JAQXVY010000002.1 GCA_029225165.1 Oscillospiraceae bacterium | reverse complement strand
TGGTTTTAGACTATTATGAATACTATTATAATTTTCTGCGACCACACAGTACCCTCGGGTACTGTGCGCCTATGACTTATCTTTTAAAAACTGTCATTTAGTTTTTACATTTTTATTCCAAAAAACTGTACCATTTTCAGCGTAGCGACCGAGGAATCTGAAAGGAAAGCAGTTGTGCATTAACTGACACTATCAGGTTATAGGAAAGTATGATTTTCCTAACAAAAAGAGTGGTAGAGGAAGGGGATTCCTCGACAAGCTCGGAATGACAGGCGATAGGATGTATCCCCTAACCCACAAGCAGATATATAAGTGCCATCATAAGCATTGGGTCTGCGTTTTCGTCGTAGAGAAAGAAAATCATTAACAGGATAAAGGTTGTTTCCTTATCCTTTAGCAAAAAGTCAAAAATATCCTTGCCATCTTCCTTTTCACCGTTTTCCAAAGGTTCAAAGGGGATTTTCTCTTCCTTTGGTATATGCTCCGCTTTTGGTGTTTGCTCCTTATTAGGTGTATGCTCCTCTTTTGGAAGATTTCTTTCCTTTGGAGTTGGCTTTTTTGGTGGTGAGGGCATTTCTTCTTTTTTGTTATGTACATTTGAGCCTGAGTAGAAAGCACTGCGCATTTTCTCTGCTCTGCGGAGTGCCTCCCTTTCCATATCGTCCAATACGCTCTACTCCTAAAATAGTCCAAGATTTTTAATGTTTGGCAGTAGTCTGATAATCACCAGCATTTTTTTGATTTTCTGCAGTTTCTCCTGTCTTTCCGCCGAAAGGAATGGTGCCATAGCGTCCAAAAGTCTTGTGGTGTCGTCCTCACGGTTTACCGAGGTGAATATGGGCGCCAGCTTTCCTATGATGCTTGGGTCAATTCCCCCAAGTTCGCCAAAGGGGTTACTTTGCTTTGGCGGTTCAGCCTTTTTGGGCGGTGGCGGAGTGTTGTCGGTGTTTAGACCCATCATTTTGCCTAAATTTTGAATTTCCCTCATTTTTTCCGGGTCAGACATTATCTCGTTAATTTTAGAAGTTAAATCGTCCATTTATCCCATCAGCTTTTTGATGATTGCCTGAGCCTGAGGTGAATTTAGGATTTTTTCACTTTGCTGGGGATTATCAAGGATTTTTTGAAGTCTTTTTGCCTGACCGCTGCTCATTTTACTCACTACGGAATCCAAGTTTCCCTTTTCCAGATTAGCCCTAAGCTGTTCAGGAGTGGTATTAAGCCTTTCACTAAGGCCGTTTAAAAGATTATTAATTTCACTGTTGTTTATCATTATCTATTTCCTTTCTCTGTGCTATTAAGTGGTTCCTTAATATGTTATGCAGGGAAATCCTATTTATGAAGAGGTAATTATGAAAATACTTGTTTTTTCCGACACCCACGGTGACTTTACCCGTATGCAAAAGGCAATTATGTCCCATTCTGACGCAGAAGTTGTCATTCATTGCGGTGACGGCGAAAGAGATGTAGAATATATGAGGAGGAGTTTTCCAAACAAGGCATTTTACAATGTTTGCGGAAACTGCGACTGGGGAAGCTCACTTGAACCTACCCTTGAAATCACCCTTGAGGGCAAGAAGATTTTTGCAACCCACGGTCACCTTTACGGTGCAAAAATGGGACTTAACAGGCTGATTTACGCAGCAAAAGAAAAAAATGCAGACATTTTGCTTTACGGACACACCCACATTTCTATGAATGAATATGATGACGGTATGTACATCATTAACCCGGGCTCCTGTCACGGCTACGGTGCAACCTACTGCCTACTTGACATTACAGAAAAGGGTGTTCTCGCCAACATAGTGAAAGCATAACAAAGGATGATATTGTGAATTTCGGCAATGAAAATTTCAGCGAAAAAATTAAATATCAGCTTTCTTCCCTTAGCCACAGCAATAGACTTCCCCACGCAATAATTGTTGCCGGTGGAAACAGGGATAGTCGGCAAAATGTTGCAGAGTTTCTGTGTAAATATGCTGTTTGCTCAGGTGAAAACAAGCCCTGTTTTACCTGTAAAAACTGCGTTAAGGCTGAAAGCCACTCACACCCTGACATAACTGTTGTCAAGGGTAGTGACGATACAAAAGCAAAAATATATAATAAAAAAATTATTGACAACATTATTCGTGACACTGCAATAATACCCAATGAGGCTGACAGCAAGGTTTTTCTCTTTTATGATGTTGACGAGAAATTACCGATAATTTCTCAAAATGCACTGTTAAAAACCTTGGAGGAACCGCCCGGCGGTGTGATTTTTGTTATGACCTGCAAGGATGCAAGTCTAATGCTTGACACAATAATTTCAAGAAGTACACTTATTAACATTCCAAACGATGAGGTTTTTTCGGAAAACGGAGTTGCTTTAAGTGAAGAAATTGCACTATCCCTTTTGGATGTTAACGAATACACTCTTTTAAAGGCAACCTATAAGTTGAACAAAAGGGATGTTTTTCTTGAAACAATGCCACCACTAAGGATGATTATAAGGGATACACTTGTACTTTTATCAGGCGGAAAGCCTGTCACCCAAGGTGAGGCACCAAAAAAATTACAGAGAAAACTTACAAGGGAAAAATCACTTTCCCTGTTAGATACAATAGAAAAGGCACAGCGTATGGCAAAGGGAAACGGTAACATAAACCTGCTTTGCACCTGGCTGTGTACTGAACTCAGGAGGATAACATGGCAAAAGTAATTGGAGTTAGATTTAAAGAGGTTGGAAAGATTTATTATTTTGACCCTGATAATTATGATTTTCATCAAGGAGACAGAGTAATTGTAGAAACCTCCCGTGGTGTGGAATGTGGCACAGTTGCCCTTGCAAACAAAGAGGTTGATGAGGAAAAAATTGTTCACCCTCTAAAGAAAGTTCTTCGTCAAGCTACAAAAAAGGACCTTGAACACCTTGAAGAGAATAAGGCTCGTGAAAAAGAGGCTATGAAAATTTGTGAGGAAAAAATCCGTAATCACAATTTGGATATGAAGCTGGTTGATGTTGAATACACATTTGACAACAGCAAAATCCTCTTTTACTTCACCTCGGACGGCAGAGTTGACTTTAGACAGCTTGTAAAGGATTTGGCAACTGTTTTCAGAACAAGAATTGAGTTAAGACAAATCGGTGTTAGGGACGAAGCAAAGATGCTGGGCGGTCTTGGAATGTGCGGCAGACCATTTTGCTGTAACGGATTTTTAGGGGAATTTCAGCCTGTGTCAATAAAAATGGCAAAGGAACAGGGACTTTCACTCTCCCCTGTGAAAATCAGCGGTACCTGTGGCAGGCTTATGTGCTGTTTAAAATACGAACAAGAGGCATACAGCGACCTTCTAAAGCATACTCCTAAGGTGGGAACAAATGTAAGAACTCCTGAGGGCAAGGGTACTGTTGTTGAAACAGCCCTGTTGACAGGAAAGGTAAAGGTAAAGCTGGACTCTGCCCCCGAAGAGGCTATCCCCCAAACCTTTACACTAAAACAAATCAGACCTGTTCGTGAACGCATCCCAAACAAGAACCGCCACGATGAAAAATCGGTCCGTGAAAATCAAAAGAAACAGGAAAACGGCGAAAAAATGGAAAAATAATAACAAAAGCAAAAATCCGTTGATTTTTTGATACTGTTATGGTAGAATAAAGTCAGTTTAATAAGGAGGTGTTCTTCATGGCATATGCTATTTCTGATGAATGCATCAGCTGTGGTGCTTGTGCTGACGGTTGTCCTGTTGGTGCTATTTCCGAGGGCGACGGCAAGTATGTAATTAACGCTGACGAGTGCATTGACTGCGGTGCTTGTGCAGACACATGCCCTGTAGGTGCTCCTGCAGAAGCATAATTTAATTTTTGAGTGAAACAGCAAGGTGTTTGCCTTGCTGTTTTTCATTTATTGTAGTATAATTAGGTGTTGTCTAATGTGTGCAACCACTCGCTCTGTCATTCCGAGCCTGCCGAGGAATCTCCTTCCTCTACCGCTTATCTTGGTAGAGAAATCACACTTTCCTATAACCTATTAGTGTCGGAATAAGCACTACTGCTTTCCGTTAAGATTCCTCGGTCACTTCGTTTCCTCGCAATGACATATGAGATTTAACTAAAAACTCATTCATATTCCCAATAGGAGGGATAATGTGCTAAACAATAACGAACACCTTGAACCATTGGGTAAAGACATAAAAATAATTGTAAGTGATATTCACCATTTTTCCACAGATACAATACTTTTAAGTAACTTTGCTTCCCCTAAGAAAAGTCGCAGAGCTATTGACCTTGGCACAGGTTGTGGCACTATCCCCCTTTTGATGAAAAAGGAAAACAAAAACCTTGAAATCACCGCTGTGGATATTCAAAGCGACGCCTGTTCAATGCTTGAAAGAAGTACCCTACTGAACGAACTACAAAACATTACCGTTATCAACAGTGATTTAATGGAGTTAAAGGGCAAGGTTAACTTTGGTTACTTTGACCTTGTGGTGTGCAACCCTCCCTACAAGGAGAACGGAACAGGCATACATAACCCAAATGACAGCAAGAAAACTGCCCGTCACGAGGTTATGTGTACCCTTGAAGATATAATCAAGGTAAGCTCCTCACTGCTGAATTTTGGTGGCAGACTATGTATGTGTCAGCGTAGCGAAAGGCTCACTGACCTTATAACACTAATGA
The DNA here is from genome assembly GCA_029225165.1 of Oscillospiraceae bacterium. Lineage (GTDB taxonomy): Bacteria > Bacillota > Clostridia > Oscillospirales > Acutalibacteraceae > Ruminococcoides. The sequence goes on along the minus strand of JAQXVY010000002.1, from coordinate 39,441 downwards.
GGAAATATGACCTTGAACCAAAAAGGCTCCGTTTTGTTCAGCAAAGGCTAAATAAGGCTCCAAAACTGGTGCTTATTGAAGGTCGCAGAGGCGGAAAGCCGGGATTTATGACCACCGAGCCAACCCTTATGATAGAGGGCGAAAAGGGTGATTTTTCACCGGAAATGCTGGAAATTTACGGAGATTACAAGGGAAACACTAAATAAGTGTTTCCCAAAGGAGTAGAATATGAGCGTCTTATATGTTGTGGGAACTCCCATTGGAAACCTCAGCGACTTTTCACCAAGAGCGGTGGAAACACTAAAGAGTGTTGACTTTATCGCCGCCGAGGACACAAGAGTTACCCTAAAGCTATTAAACCACTTTGGAATAAAAAAAGAAATGATAAGCTACTTTGAGCACAACAAGCTCCAGCGTGGGGAAATTATTACCCAAAGAATCCTTGAGGGTGAAACCTGTGCCATAGTAACTGACGCCGGTATGCCCTGCATAAGCGACCCCGGCGAACTTCTCATTATGCAATGTGAGGAAAAGGGCATAAACACCGTTGTTATCCCAGGACCCACAGCCTTTGCATCAGCACTGGCTATTTCCGGACTGCCAACAGGCAGATTTACCTTTGAGGGATTTTTAAGTGTTAACAAGAAAAGCCGAAAGGAGCACCTTGAAAGCCTTATAAATGAAGAAAGGACAATGCTTTTTTACGAGGCACCCCACAAGCTGAAAAACACCCTAAAGGACTTTGCAGACTACTTTCCAAAGAGAAAACTGTCCATTGTAAGGGAGATTACAAAGGTTCACGAGGAGGTTATTCGCACCACCACCGACAGGGCATATAAAGACTTTGGAGAAACAGGACTAAAGGGAGAAATTGTCCTTGTGCTTGAAGGCAAGGCAAAAGAAGAAAAGGAAGAATTCTACTCACTTGAACAGGCTGTTGAAATGGCTAAAGAACTGATAGAAAAGGGCAAAAAGGCAACAGACGCAAGTAAGGAAATTGCATCCCTAACAGGATTTAAGAAAAACGAAATTTACAAGGAGCTTTTATGACATATCAACAATCATTAGAAAAAATACACAGCCTGCTCCACCTCGGCTCACGACCGGGCTTGGACAGAATGTTAAAACTGCTTGACAAAATAGGCAACCCTCAAAACAAGTGCAAATTTGTTCATATTGCAGGTACAAACGGCAAAGGCTCTGTATCTCAAATGATAAGCTCTGTACTGACGGAGGCTAAGCTTAAAACAGGTCTTTTCATCTCACCTTACATCACAGATTTTAGGGAGAGAATACAGATTAACGGACAGATGATACCAAAGGATAGCCTTGCAGACGCAGTTGAATATATCTTCCCCGTTGTTGAGGAAATGGCGAAAAACGGAGATGTTATTACAGAATTTGAGTTTGTAAACGCAGTTGCCTTTTACTACTATGCAAAGGAAAACTGCGACATTGTTGTGCTGGAAACAGGTATGGGCGGACTGCTGGACTGCACCAACACAATCCCCTCTCCCCTATGCTCCGTAATAACTCCCATAGCACTTGACCACACCGCTGTACTTGGGGACACCATAGAAAAGATAACATACCAAAAGTGCGGAATCATCAAGGAAAAGTCATTTACTGTAATCGGAAAGCAAACAGACAGCGCTATTGAAAGGCAAATTGTGAAATACTGCGTGGAGCATAAAAACATCTACCACTTTGCAGAGGACTGCAAATTCAAGGTTATAGCCTCCTCACTTGAGGGGACAACCGTAAAATATAAAGGCAGAAAGCTTAATCTTCACCTTGCAGGACTTCACCAAATTGCAAACCTGAAAACAGCGCTAAAGACCATTGAAGTGCTTATTGACGAGTATTTTTACCCTATCACAAAAGATGACATTGAATACGGAATTGCAAAGGCGAAAAATCCTGCGAGATTTGAGCTTTTAAGCAAATCTCCCAAGGTTATACTTGACGGCGCTCACAACCCAAACGGTATGGAGGCCTTCTCTAAAAGTGTTGAGGAATACACAAGTGGCAAAAGGGTGCTTGTTATGGGAATGCTCAGGGATAAGGACATCAGCCACAGCATAGACTTTATCAAAGGTAAATTCCAGACAGTAATAACCCTTACCGTTGACAATCCTCGCTCACTCACAGGTGAAGAATTAGCCGATATTTGTCGTGACAAATTCCCAAATGTCATTACCGCCGAATCACCAAAGGATGCGGTAGAAATTGCCCTTGACCTTGCCAAAAAAGAGGACTGCACAATTATGATTTGCGGTTCACTTTACCTTGCAGGGGAAATAAGACCTATAATTTTGGAAAGATTGTCGGAGTGATATAAAATGTCATTCCACTCCCACTCTGTCATTCCGAGCTTGTCGAGGAATCCCCTGCCTCTACCACCTATTTTATTAGATAATCTGTACTATCACATAACCTGTTAGTGTCGATTTAGGCACTACTGCTATCCTTTCAGATTCCTCGGTCGTTTCACTTCCTCGGAATGACAGTTTAGGGCAGGTGGAATGATAGGGTAAGTACACATAACACCCAATGTTAATATTCTTAAGTTGACGACATTGCTCATCCGAGGGAGCCTTTGTTGCAAGGGATACCTTTGCCACCAAAAAAATAATTTCATTACAACAGAATAATACAAAATTTTTGACTCATACTATATATGATAATAGTATGAGTTTTTTATTTTTTTATTACATAGAAAAGGAAGTTTAATATGTTAAACACATCTTACGAGGACAATGTGCTGACCGTCTTTTTAAGCGGTGAGATTGACCAGCACACCAGCAAAAATTTGAGACCGGAAATAGACTCCCAAACCGAGGCTCTCCGCCCTCACACCCTATGCCTTGATTTTTCCAATGTAAAATTTATGGACAGCAGCGGAATAGGGCTGATTATGGGCAGATTTCGTCAAATGTCACTGTTGGGCGGAAGTCTGAAAATCACCAATTTGCCTATGAACATCAAAAGGGTTGTTCAACTGGCAGGAATACAAACTTTGGGGGTAATCAGATGAACATAGTAAATTCAATGGAGCTTAAAATCCCCTCAAAGAGCATAAACGAAAGCTTTGCCCGTTCTGTAATTTCCGCTTTTCTTCTCCAGCTTGACCCCACAATAAGCGAACTTTCCGACATAAAAACCGCTGTTTCGGAGGCGGTAACAAACTGCATTGTACACGGTTATCGTGACACAGGTGGAATGATTTACATAAAGGGCGAAATCGCAGAGGACAACACAATCATCATAAAAATTCGTGATAAGGGCAAGGGAATACCCGACATAAAAAAGGCTATGGAGCCTCTGTTTACCACCGGCGGAGAAGAAAGAGCCGGTCTGGGCTTTGCCGTTATGGAAAGCTTTATGGACAAGGTTAAGGTGAGTTCAAAAGAGGACAAAGGCACCACAGTAACCCTGTATAAAAAGTTAATTCGGGCAAAATATGAAAAGCCGTAACGAAATTATTGAAGAAAACCTTGGTCTTGTTCACTCCTGCTGTAAAAAATTCAAGGGCAAGGGCATTGATTACGACGACCTTTATATGGCTGGGTGCGAGGGACTTATAAAAGCTGTGGACAGGTTTGACAGCAGTCTTGGTTACAAGCTAAGCACCTATGCTGTTCCCGTCATTCTTGGAGAAATTAAGCGACTTTTCAGGGAGGGCGGTACTGTAAAGGTGAGCCGAAGTCTTAAGGAATTGTACCTGAAAATCACTAACCTTACAGACCTTGAAAAGGATTTGACTATCCCCGAAATTGCAAAAAGGCTTGACACCGAACCTGAAAAAATAACCGAAGCGCTGTCTGCCGGTCAAATTCCTCTCTCCTTAACAGGTGAAGAAAACGAAAGCATTGACCTTACGGTAAACTCCTGTGAGGAGGAATACACAGAAAAAATCTCCCTAAAAAAGGCTTTGGAGGACTTAAGCGAACAGGACAGCAAACTGATTCAGCTTAGGTACTACAAGCATATGACACAGACACAAGCAGGAAAAACACTAAATATGACACAGGTACAGGTGAGCCGACAGGAGAAAAAAATCCTGCAAAAAATACGGGCGAAAATGCTGTGCTGAGTATAAAAACACACCGTGGAAACTACTCTCCACGGTGCTTTTGTTTTATGAAATTGTGTTTAGTCCTGTTTATCCTGTTCCTCTTTCGGCTCCACAGTTGGGGGCAAAAAGGGGTACATCTCCTCATAGTTTTCCACCGCTACATCTGATTTTGTTTCGATGGGAATAAGTCCTGTGCAATCGTATGACGAACAGGTGCTGAACTCTAAATCCATATCAGGTTCTTCAATTTTTTTATTTTTCTTACTCATAGCATCCTCCAAATATAGTATTGCAAAAAATGCTATGAATATACTCAATCAATAAGGCAGACGCTGTGGGCGGAAATCCCCTCTTTTCGTCCTGTAAAGCCAAGGTGCTCCTCTGTTGTTGCCTTAACGCTAACCCGGTCAACATCTATTTTACAGGCAGATGCAATATTTTCCCTCATACTCACAATGTAGTCCTTTAGCTTTGGTGACTGGGCAATTACTGTTGAGTCGATATTCACAATCTTGTAGCCCTTTTCACCAATCACCCTTACAACCTCTCTTAAAAGTGCAAGGCTGTCTGCTCCCTTGTATCTTTCGTCAGTATCGGGGAACAACTTTCCAATGTCACCAAGGGCTGACGCACCAAGCAAGCTGTCCATTATTGCGTGAAGAAGTACATCTGCGTCGCTGTGACCTAAAAGTCCCACAGTGTGGGGTATTTCCACACCGCCTAAAATCAGCTTTCGTCCCTCAACAAGCTTATGCACATCATAACCGTGTCCTACTCGCAATTAACTCCCCTACTTTCCAAAATACTTTTCGCTAACAAAATATCGTCCTGTGTTGTCAGCTTTATGTTGGTGTAAAGACCGTCCACCACAGTGACCTTTTCTCCGCAGTACTCAAACAATTTGCAATCGTCGGTGAAGTCAACTGCATCACTCTCTGCCATTGCAAGGAATTTGAGATACTTTTCCTTATCAAAAACTTGTGGCGTTTGTATTGCCCTAAGCGTACTTCTGTCGGGAGTGTCCTTTATGGTATTGTCGCTGTTTATCACCTTAATTGTGTCCTTAACAGGCACACCTAAAGCAGAGGCACCTGTTAATATGCCTGACAAAACCACCTTTTCAATCTCCTCTGTGGTAATAAGGCACCTTGCACCGTCGTGGACTGCAATATGAGTTGCCTTTTGTGAGGTTTGATTTATGCCGTTTTTCACACTTACAGACCGTGTTTCACCGCCATTTGTGATACAGGTGACCTTTGAAAAGTTGTACTGTGCCACAATGCTTTGGAACTGCAACTTATCCTGTTCCCTGCACACGATTACAACCTCATTTACAGAAAGAGCATTTTCAAATGCTGAAAGGGTGTAAAAAATTGCCGGTCTGTTAAGGATTTCTATAAACTGCTTTGACTTTTCAAGTCCCATTCGTGTGCTGTTGCCTGCACACACCAAAACGGCAGATACATAGTTTTCTTTATTTTCCTTTTCAAACCTTTCCTTTTCACAGGGATTTAAGTGCTTGTTCAATATCCTGGATAATGTCGTCACTGTTCTCAATTCCTACTGATAATCTAATCATATTCGGCTCAACACCGCAGTCCTTTAGCTGTGTGTCGGTCATCTGACGGTGGGTTGTGCTTGCAGGGTGAAGAACACAGGTTCTTGCATCTGCAACATGGGTAACAATCTTTGCAAGGGAAAGAGCTTCCATAAATTTAGACGCCTCTTCTCTGCCACCCTTAACACCAAAGGAGATAACTCCGCAGGTGCCGTTAGGCATAATCTTTTTAGCCAAGTCATAGTACTTGCTTGACTTTAGTCCGGGGTAGTTTACCCACTCTACCTTGTCTGATTTTTCAAGAAATTCTGCAACCTTTTGGGCATTTGCACAATGTCGCTCCATTCTTAAAGCCAAGGTTTCAAGACCTATATTAAGGAGAAAGGCATTCATTGGGGCAGCCTGTGAGCCAAAGTCCCTCATAAGGTGAACTCTTGCCTTTGCAATATAGGCACACTTGCCAAAGTGGTCTGTATATACAACGCCGTGGTATGTTTCGTCAGGCTGTGTCAGCATTGGGAATTTTCCGTTGTTCCAGTCAAAATTACCGCTGTCAACAACAACACCACCAAGTGCTACTGCGTGACCGTCCATATATTTTGATGTGGAGTGAACTACAATGTCAGCACCCCATTCAAATGGGCGAAGGTTTATTGGAGTTGCAAAGGTGTTGTCAACAATAAGTGGCACACCGTGAGAGTGAGCAACCCTTGCAAAAAGCTCAATGTCGGAAACATCAAGGCTCGGGTTTGTAACAGCCTCAATAAAACAAGCCTTTGTATTGTCCTTAAAAGCTCCTGAAATTTCTTCCTCTGTGCTGTCAGGCTTGATAAATGTAAAATCAATTCCCAAGTCCCTTAAGGTTTTGTTAAACAGGTTAAATGTACCGCCGTAAACAGCAGATGAGCATACAATATGGTCACCTGCCTTTGCAATATTTGTAACTGAAAATGTGGATGCAGCCTGACCGGAGGATGTAAGCATTGCACCAACACCGCCCTCAAGGTCGGCAATCTTCTTTTCTACCGAATCAAGGGTTGGGTTTGCAAGTCTTGTGTAAAAAAAGCCGTCCTCTTCAAGGTCAAAGAGCTTGCCCATTGTTTCTGCACTGTCGTAGCTGTATGTTGTGCTTTGTACAATCGGAAGCACCCTTGGCTCACCGTTTGAGGGATTATATCCCGACTGTACACATTTTGTATCAATTTTCATAAATCATTCTCCTTTAGTAAAAAAATCCTTTTATCCATTCTAAACCGTAGTCAACGCCCCAGATAACACCGCAGAAAACAAGTATGAGAAGAATTGCGGATACAATTCTGACAAAAGTCCTCTTACTTTGGGACATCTCCATAAAATCCTCGGCGTCCTTGTCAAGAACAGACTTTTTGCTCTCAATATCATTTAGCTCTTCCTCTGTAAGAGGGGCAACATCATTTTCATCAATAACACCTATTCCCACACATATATCATATGCCTTATCATAGGCTTGATACGGAACAAGGATAACAACATCGGACAAATCTCCCCCTGTTACAGCCTCGCTTGAAACACTCTTTTTTCTGCGAGCCTCCGAGCAGGGAATTCCTGCGTCCTCCAAAGCACCGTGAACACGCATTCGGTCAACTCCCGAAACCTCGCAAACTCCAACGGGAGTATTTTTGTCAACGATTGTTTTCAGACTTTTTCCGCATAAACTGCAACGGTTCTGACTATCGCTGTGAATTTTCTTACATTTTTGACAAATTTTCATACTATCATTCCTTAAATTGATAAAATTATCTTATCATAGGAATGTGTAAAAATCAAGTGGTGCAAAATTATGGTATAACCTATGAAACAACACATTAAAAAAGGCATTTCAAAACTGTTATTGCTTTGAAATTGCCCTTGATTTTTATTTTTTAGTTTTTAATAACCCCTTGATTTAAGGTCGTTTACAATGTGAACATAAAATTCTCTTACATCAAAGCCTGATATATTTTCCCTGTTAAGGTCAATCATATCGCCGTGGGAAATTCCTCTTTTACCCGTAGCTTTCAGCAGGGTGAAGTTTTCGCCCCAAGGAAAGGACTTTGTTGACACAAGACCGTCGTTTTCGCCCTCAAAGTGCTTTACAAGGTGGTAGGAAAAGTTTAGTGGAAATTTTCCCCCTGTTGCGTGTTTCAGCACAGAGCCAACACTTTGGCAGTAAACTCCCTTTGGCGGTTCATAAGGTGCAAGACTTTGGTTAATTTTTTCAACTCCGTTGGCGGTCAAGTCCACAACAGCCGCCATAAAATTGGGGTTACTGTCGCCTAATTTTTTAAGTGCAGAATTGTAGGTTTTTGCAATTCTGTTTTGCATAGCAACAGGGATTTTAGTGAGAAGATAGTCGGCAAATTCACATCCCCTGTGTGGTGTGTTAATTGTTGTAAGGGAGGCAATCTTGTCACCTATATCACACCTTGCCAAAGCATAGCGAATGTCAAGACCACCCTTTGAATGGGCGATTATATTCACCTTTTGGCATCCTGTTTCCCTGACAATTTGGTTAATTCTGTTTGCAAGTTCAAAACCGCTGTCCTTTACGGAAAGTGCAGACTGGTGGTTTCCGTAGTAAACTGTTGCACCGTTTTTTGTCAGCTCATCGGGTATTCTGCCCCAGTAGTTAAGGTGCTTAAAGTCACGAAAAAATACGCCATGTACGAGAAGCACAGGGTACTTTGTCCTGCAAATTTCTTCCCCTTTTCGCCTTTTGTTCAGCAGATATTTTTCCTCTTCAAATCTTACTTCCTCTGATGTTATCCTGATGATTTTGTACAGTGCAAAAAGGTGAGCAACGGGAATCCATCCGCACAAAAGACCTATCACCCTGTATTTTATCCCAAGCTGTACTGATGTTGTGTAAACACAGATAATACCGTTCCAAAATATTACACTTAAGGACAAAATGCAAATCAGCAGATTTATAAGGTAATCTGCCCAATGGTTTGGCACAAGCCTTACAAGCTGAACAATTTGATAAATCACCGACGCAAAACAGGCGAAAGAAAATGTAATCAGGCAGTCCTTTCCGTGACAACAAAGCTTCAGCCTTGCAGTGTGAACATTACTAAATAAAAATGGCAGAATGTTCACAAGGATAAAGGAAGTAACAGCAGACAAAGCCAAAATCACACTGCCTGTACCCTTAATCAGCAGATATGAGTTAGTCGAGAACAGGCAGAGAAGTATGTAAAATATGTTTTTCAAAAGCTGAATTGTGCTAAAATTACCCTTTGCTTTATCCATATTAATACGCCGCCAAAAGTGGGTTGATTTCGTGACCCTTTTTGTTTTCAACCTTTTTGATGTACTGTATAGCCTGTGTAATACCTTTTATTACACAGGTGTCAGGCTCATCTGCAATGGTGATTTTTAAATTCCTGATGTAGTCGCTGACAAGCTCTCTTAGTCCGCCGATTTTGCTAAGTCCGCCTGTGAAAACAATTCCGTTATTTAACAGGTCGCCGTTAAGCTCCGGCGGAGTGTTTTCAAGGACATCAACAATTCCCCTGATGATTTCCAGCATAGTGTTCTGATAGATAGGCACAAGCTCACTTTTACTGACCTCTATCGCCTTTGGCAGTCCCCTTGTAAGCTCAATACCCTTCATCACAAAGGTTTTGTCCTCGCCTACCATTTTTACAAAGCCGATTTCCTTTTTGCACTGCTCCGCCATTTGCAGACCTATTGCAAGCTTGTACTTGTTCTTCATATATTTAATGATGTTTTTGTCCATTTCGTTTCCGGCTTTCCTAAGTGAAATACCGGAGCTTACTCCGCCAAGGGAAATAACCGCAATGTCGCTTGTACCGCCGCCCAAATCGGCAATCAGCTTGCCCTCACCGGAGAGTATGTCAAGTCCTGCTCCCAAAGCCGCCGCCTTTGCAGACTCTATGAGATAAACAGTCCTTACGCCATAGGAGCTTATTGCATTTACTATTGCCCTTTTTTCAACCTCGGTAATTCCCCCCGGAACTGCTGTGATTACTCGGGGCATAGAAACCTTTTTCTTCCCGATTTTTCCTATAAAAATCCGCACCATATTTTCCACAAGCTCTGACGCAGAAATTGCGCCGTCTGCCATTGGGAAGGTTGCCTCAACCCTCTTTGGAGTTTTGCCAAGGGTTTTGTATGCTCCCTCACCCACAGCGATTATGGAGTTGGTGTATGTATCGTAAGTTATTACGGAAGGTTCATCAATAATTATACCGTCACTTTGTGTTGCTATCCTTGTGTTGCAAGTGCCGATGTCAATAGCAATATTCATAATTTGACCTCCTTTTTTCCTTTTTCTGTAATATTATAAAATTTCCTTTTCAAGTGTATAGTACCTTGCAGAATGTACAGCAGGCAACATACCTTGCACCGCCGTTTCTTATAACCCTGCAACATTCCCCAAGGGTACAGCCTGTGGTGATTATGTCATCAACAATTAAAACAGTTTTGTTCTTCACCAAATTTCTATCAATTAACCTGTATGCGTTCTTTACATTTTTTATTCTGTCCTTTGCCTTCAGGTTGTGCTGAATTTCGTTGTCCTTGTGCTTTTCAAGGATTTCAACATATGGGATATTTAACAGGACTGAAAGCTCCTCACCAATAAGCTGTGACTGGTTATAGCCACGCCGTCTTTGTCTTTTCCTGTGTAGCGGAACGCTTGTAATAATGTCAAAGGTGATGTCCTTGTAGTACTCCCTGACATCATTTTCCATAAGCATTGCAAGTTGTGTCTTTCGCCTTGGCTTATTGCCAAACTTAAAGCTTTTTATAGCCGACTTGTACAGTCCGTCATAGGGAAAGGAGGAAACACACCTGTATCCTCCACGGGCAAAGTTTTCAATGTATGTATAGGGCAACTTGTCCTTGCAGCGGGGACAGCAGTATTCATCAATTTCCATAACATTTTTACAAAAGGGACACCTTGCAGGAAAGAAGAATTTTCTTATAAATTTTGCTATTTTCATATGATGTTGTCCTTTAGCAAAAGATGCTTTAGTCCGCAATATCTTCCGTTTCGTTTATTGCTTAATGTCATCTTGGAGATTATGTTTTTGTCGCCAACCATAACAAGCAGTTTTTTCGCCCTTGTGACCCCTGTGTAAAGCAGATTGCGATAGCAAAGCATTGGCGGAGTGTTAAACAAAGGGATAATAACTGCGGTAAATTCGTTACCCTGACTTTTGTGTATGGTTGTGGCATAGCTAAGCTCAATATCCTGTGCAGAGTCAAAGTCGTAAATAGCGGTTTTGTCGTCAAACCTAATTTTAATCCTTTGGTCTTTCTTTTGTATATCCTCAATTATGCCGATGTCACCGTTAAATATTCCCGAACCCTGTTCTCCGTTATCCCTTGTGTACAAAATGTCGTAGTTATTTTTGTACTGCATCACCTTGTCGCCCACACGGAGAATTTTTCTGCCGAACTTTACTTCCTTCTTGTCCTCGGTGTGAGGATTGACGGCATTTTGCAGTTTTTCGTTTAATTCAGTTACACCCAAGACACCCTTTTTGCTTGGGCATAGGATTTGTATATCCTCATATGGTGAATAGCTGTAGCTTTTTACAAGTCGCCTTGCAAATAGGTCTGTCACAAGGTTGGCACCCTCAAGGGCATTACTTGTAGGCAAAAAGAAAAAGTCGCTGTCACGGTGAGAAATATCAGGCAGTTCACCCTTTACAATCCTGTGGGCATTGGTGACAATAAGGCTTTCCATTGACTGACGGAAAATCTCGTTAAGCTCCACATATGGCAAAATGTCTGACTCAATAAGGTTACCAAGCACATTTCCCGGACCGACAGATGGCAGCTGGTTGCTGTCGCCCACAAGGATAAGCCTTGTGCCAAAGGGCAAAGCCTCCATAAGACTTGCAAAAAGTTGTGAGTCAACCATAGAAACCTCGTCCACCACAAGGGCGTCACATTTTAGCAGATTTTTTTCATTCCTTTTAAAAACAGGTCTGTCCTCTTTGTCGTAGGCTACTTCAAGAAGTCGGTGAATTGTCTTTGCCTCTTTCCCGGTCAGCTCCTCCATTCTTTGGGAGGCTCTGCCTGTGGGGGCTGCGAGAAGTACCTTTTGACCGTTAAGCTCCAGTATTTTGATTATGGCATTAAGGGTGGTGGTTTTGCCTGTTCCCGGACCGCCTGTCAAAATCAAAAATCCCTTTTCCATTGCGGATTTTATTGCCTCTTTCTGCTTTTCGGCATACTCTATGTTATCTTCATTTTCTATCTTTTCAATAAGACTGTCTGTATTTTTAAATTTTTCCGCCGGAAAGCTTTGCATCATCTTAATTCTTCCGGCTATAAAGCACTCTGCCCTGTACATTTCAGGGAGAAAAACAAACTTTTTTTCGTCAAAAACCTCACGCATAAGTGAGGCATCAAATATCATATCATTTAAAGAGGCTTGTACCAAGTCCTGTTCCACATTTAGAAAGCCTGATGTTGTCTGCACCAATCTTTCCTCAGGCAAACAGGTGTGACCGTTCAGCTTGTTGTGGTTAAGGATATGGACAATACCTGCCCTGATTCTGAACTCATCATCAACCTGTCTGCCCTGCTTAACAGCAATCAAATCCGCTACTTCAAATGCCACCCTGATTCCGCTGTCACACAGGGAATATGGGTTTTCCTTTATGTAGTCAAGGCTTTTGTTTCCGTAAACATTGTATATCTTCACCGCTGTGTTGGGGGTTATGTTAAACTCGCTAAGGTACAGCATAAGCTCCCTAACCCCAATATTTTCCTGAAGTTGTTTTGAAAATTCCTGTGCCTTCGCCTCAGAAATACCACGGAGCTTTGCAACACGACCCGGCTCCTCTGTCATAACCTTTAGTGTGTTTTCGCCAAATGCTTTTACCAGAGTTGTGGCTGTGGCAACGCCAATCCCCTTAACAGCTCCCGAAGAAAGATACTTTAGGATGCCGTGGACCGATGTGGGAATTGTCAGTTCAAAGGTTTCTGTGCAAAATTGCAGACCGTAGCTTGGGTGGCTTTTGTAGTTGCCGAAAAGCCTTGCCTCCATCCCCGCCTCCAATGACGGCATTATCCCTGTTGCTGTGACAAGCTCACCCTTCACATCAATTTCAAGCACTGTGTAGCCGTTGTTCTCATTTCGGTAAATTATATCTTCAACTGTCCCGGTAATCTGTAATAACTCGTTGTTTGTCATATGGTAATTATATCATTTTTTCATTGCTTTTACAATAAATTCAGTATTTTTTCCCTGTCCTTTTTTTCTATGATTTCTATATAATCGTATCCGCAGGTCATTGCTTTTATGCTCTTTAGTGTGTCCTCATTTACACCGTCGGCAATAATGATAATCCTTTGGGGACGAAGTGTTCCCATCCACTTTGCCTTTTCCATTGCACTTCTTATTATTATTTCATAGTCGCTGTCGCTGTTTACAGGTGTGATAAGCAGGGTTGAACATTCGTTTTTTACCGACATCAAATGATAAATAAGGTAGCTTACTATTTCTATTATTCCTATGAGGGAAAGGAATATCATAATAAAGTAAATAACAGCCACAAAATCACCTCGGTATATTTTATTCAAGGGTATAAATTTTGCTCGAATAATTTATTTCACATTCACCAATAATAATTAGGACACAAGGTGTCAAATAATTTTGAGGTGATAAAAATGGACAAGAATCATAAGAACAGTGCTATCAGATGTACAGTTACTTCCTGCGAAAATCACAACGCAACAGAGAACTACTGTGCTTTGGACACCATTATGGTAGGCACACACGAGCCTAACCCAAGCCAGTGCCAGTGCGTTGACTGTGAAAGCTTTGTGGCTAAAGCAAAGTGTCACAACTGCTAAAGAATACTAAGGCTAAATTAGTATAAAAGGGCTTAAGTGTGCTGTTATTATTAGGTTTAGTAATAATAAGACAGCACACTTTATTGCCCTTTACATATAATGGTGGTATAAGAGATAAAACAAATTAAGGAAACACTGATTAAATCATTTGCACAGATTGTGCTGTCAGATTTTTTCTCGGTATGTTCAAAAAACCGCAGGAATACTGACGTATTGTGAGGATTTTTTGGGCATACCGGCAGAAAATATGCGTACAATATGTGTAAAGTGATTTATTCAGTGTTTCCTAAAATCAAAAGGTGCTTTCTATGAATAGTTATGACAAGACTTTCGGGGTGCTTGGCGGTGACAAACGCAGCTTCTACCTTGCCAAGGCTCTAAAGGATGACGGCTACAAGGTGCGTCTGTGGGGGTTTGACAAGCTGGGTGCAATGGACTGTGAAATTGCATCAGCCCTTGACAGCGACATAATAATTCTACCTGTAATACCCTTTAGTGAGGATGAAAATGTTGTTTCTCCCTATTCAAATGGCAATCTAAACCTTAAGGAGTATGAGGACACTCTAAAGGATAAAATCATCTTTACAGGCATTAAAGAAAAGTTTTTATCCGCATTTCCGAGCTTGGAAAACAGGGTTTCCTCATACAGCGACAGGGAAGAATTTGCGGTGAAAAATGCAGTTCCCACAGCAGAGGGTGCTATTGAACAGGCTTTAAAGCACAGCGACATAACCATAAACGGAAGTAAAGTCCTTGTGTGCGGTTACGGAAGAATCGGCAAGGTGCTTTCGGAAATGCTCCGTGGTATGGGTGCTGATGTGACTGTGTCAGCCAGAAAGCAAAGCGACCTTGCTTGGATAAAGCTCAACGGTTTTGCAGGGATAAAAACAGGAGATTTTACAGAGATAAAAAGCTACAACTTTATCTTTAACACAATCCCATCCCTTATTCTAAGTGAGGATATACTCAGGGAGTTAAGCAAGGACACTTTGATTATTGACCTTGCGTCACTCCCCGGCGGAGTAGATTTTGCATATGCCGAAAAGTGTGGCATTAAGGCTATTCACGCACTGTCTTTGCCGGGGAAAATCGCACCAAAATCTGCCGGAGAGATAATAGAAAGCACAATTCTTAATATACTCAAGGAGGATAACGGGTGAAAAAGCTTGCCGTCGGATATGCTCTGTCGGCTTCCTTTTGTACCTTTAGTAAATCCATAGCACAGCTTAAAAAACTGGTGGAGGAGGGGTATGACATTATCCCCATAATGTCCACCAATGCCAGCACTAAAGATACCAGATTCGGAACAGCAGAGTCATTCATTGCGGAAGTGGAAAAAATCACCAACAAGAAAATCATAAGGACGATAGAAGACGCAGAACCCATAGGTCCAAAGAAAATTTGCGATGTGCTTGTGGTTGCCCCCTGCACAGGCAATACCTTGGGAAAAATCGCAAACGGTATCACCGACACCCCTGTTACTATGGCGGTAAAAAGCCACCTGAGAATACAACGACCTGTGCTTTTGTCCATAGCCACCAACGACGGTTTGGGTGCCTCAGCGGTCAATATCGGAAAATTGCTCAACACAAAAAATATATATTTTGTTCCAATGTCACAGGATGATTGCATAAAAAAGCCCAATTCTCTGGTAAGCGACTTCACCCTGATTCCTCGGTGTGTAACACTTGCGTATGAGAATAAGCAGTATCAGCCTGTGTTCATATAAAATAAGTGCCTCTGAAATTCAGAGGCACTTTGGACTTTTGTTTTGCTAAACCAAAAAAACAGGTACAGTCTTGTGTGGACTGTACCTGATGATTTCTGTATCATTTTATTATTTTGCAAAGTCTGAAACTCGTGATTCACGAATAATGTTAACCTTAATTTGGCCGGGATATTCAAGCTCCTGCTCAATCTTCTGACAAATTTCTCTTGCCAAAGGAATCATTCTTTCGTCGTTAACATGCTCAGGCTTAACCATAACACGGATTTCACGACCTGCCTGAATAGCAAAGCAACTGTCAACACCTGAGAAGCTTTTGCCCACTTCTTCAAGCTTTTGCAAACGCTTGATGTAGTTTTCAAGATTTTCACGCCTTGCGCCCGGTCTTGCAGCGGAAATTGCGTCAGCCGCCTGAACAATACAGGCAACTACTGTCTTTGCCTCAACATCACCGTGGTGAGCGTGAATAGCGTGAATAACTGCGTCGCTTTCCTTGTACTTTCTTGCAACATCAACGCCCAGCTGAATATGTGAGCCCTCCATCTCGTGGTCAAGTGCCTTACCAATGTCGTGGAGAAGTCCGGCCCTCTTTGCCACTGTTGGGTTAAGTCCCAACTCGGATGCAATCATTCCGGCAATGAAGGAAACCTCAACGGAATGTTTAAGCACATTCTGACCGTAGGAGGTTCTGTACTTTAATCTGCCTAACAATTTAACAAGTTCAGGGTGAATGTTGTTTACACCGGCTTCAATGACGGTCTTTTCGCCCTCTGCCTTGATTGTGGATTCAACCTCTCTTCTTGCCTTGTCAACTGTTTCTTCAATTCTTGCAGGGTGGATACGACCGTCTGCAATAAGCTTTTCCAGAGCAACTCTGGCAATCTCTCTTCTGACAGGCTCGAAAGAAGAAAGTGTAATAGCCTCAGGTGTATCGTCAATGATAAGGTCAACACCTGTAAGTGTTTCGATAGTGCGGATATTTCTACCCTCTCTACCGATAATGCGTCCCTTCATATCGTCATTAGGAAGGGCAACAACAGAAACTGTTGCCTCCGCAACCTGGTCCGCCGCCATACGCTGAATTGCAAGTGAAATAATATTCCTTGCTCTTTTGTCTGCTTCTTCCTTAAGCTTTTCCTCATACTCAAGGATTTTTACAGCCTTTTCGTGGTCAAGCTCACTGTCAAGCTGTTGCAGCAAATAATCCTTTGCCTGGTCTGCTGTGTAGCCTGAAATTCTCTCCAGCATTTCAAACTGGCTTTTCTTAACCTGCTCTACCTCTTCAAGCTTTTGTTCAACCTCTTTTTGCTTTTTCTGAAAGCTAAACTCTTTCTTTTCAAGGTTGTCCATTTTTCTGTCAAGGGTTTCTTCTTTTTGCTGAATTCGTCTTTCCTGACGCTGAACTTCTTTTCTGCGACTGGAAATTTCTTTTTCGTTTTCGTTTCTCAAGCGATGAAGTTCATCCTTGCCCTCAAGCAAGAACTCCTTTTTCTTAGCTTCTGCTGACTTGATTGCTTCGGTAATTATGCGATTAGCCTCGGTTTCGGCAGAACCGATAGCCTTTTCTGCCACCTGCTTTCTTCTGTTAATACCAAAGACAGTACCAACGCCGAAAGCGACGCCAAAGGCAACCACAATCAGCACTATTGCTAACCATAGCTCCATACGAAATGACACCTCCTCGTTGTTGTTTCTTAATTTCAAATTCATCAAAACAATCGACCGGTGCCGTTAAAGACAGATATTCAATTTTACAAACTATAATAAAGGCATACGCCGTAATAAGATTAAACACCCGAAAAAAACGGGAAAAATTTTAGTTTGTGTATAACATCATAAATTATGGTGAAAAATACTAAATGATTATCCATATATAACGGCTCAAAATGAGTCAATTAAATTTACAAAATGGGAAAAGTCCCCATAATTACGCAAAACCCACTTGCGTACACTAACATTTTAATAGAAAAAAGATAACTTGTCAAGATATTTTTCACTATAATAATTTCTATAAAGAATTATAATTTGTTTTATATGTGAAAAACTGTACAGAAATCCCTATTATTTTTTGTAAAAATATTTCATATCATAAAATTTTATCAAAACTTAGGTTAAATTTCCCCAAGAGTATTGAAAAATTTACGATATTGTAATATTATATAATTACCTTAAAAATTAGGAGGAATTTTAAAATGGCAATTAAAGTTGCAATTAACGGTTTTGGCCGTATCGGTCGTCTTGCATTCAGACAGATGTTTGGTGCAGAGGGTTACGAAGTAGTAGCAATTAACGATCTTACAGATCCTGCTATGCTTGCACACCTTTTAAAGTATGATTCTGCACAGGGTAAGTATGCTCTTGCTGATAAGGTTGAGGCTAAGGAATCTTCTATCGTTGTTGACGGTAAGGAAATCACAATCTACGCTAAGCCAAACGCTGCTGAGCTTCCATGGGGCGAAATCGGCGTTGATGTAGTTCTTGAGTGCACAGGCTTCTACACATCTAAGGCTAAGGCACAGGCTCACATTGATGCAGGTGCTAAGAAGGTAGTTATCTCTGCTCCTGCAGGTAACGATCTTCCAACAGTTGTATTTTCAGTAAATGAGAATGTTCTTACAAAGGACGACACAATCATTTCTGCTGCTTCCTGTACAACAAACTGCTTGGCTCCTATGGCTAAGGCTCTTAACGACCTTGCTCCAATCCAGAGCGGTATTATGAGCACAATTCACGCTTACACAGGCGACCAGATGATTCTTGACGGTCCTCACAGAAAGGGCGACCTGAGAAGAGCAAGAGCAGGTGCTGTTAACATTGTACCTAACTCAACAGGTGCTGCTAAGGCTATCGGTCTTGTTATTCCTGAGCTTAACGGCAAGCTCATCGGTTCTGCACAGAGAGTTCCTGTTCCAACAGGTTCTACAACAATCCTTACATCTGTTGTTAAGGGTAAGGTAACAGTTGACGAAGTAAACGCTGCTATGAAGGCTGCTGCTTCTGAGTCTTACGGTTACAACACAGATCCAATCGTTTCTTCCGATATCGTTGGTATGACTTACGGTTCACTCTTCGATGCTACACAGACAATGTGCACATATATGGAAGACACAGACACAACTCAGGTTCAGACTGTTTCTTGGTATGACAACGAGAACTCTTACACATCACAGATGGTAAGAACAATTAAGTATTTCGCAGAGTTATAATTTATATCTATAATATAAATATTTAGTGAATACTGCTCCACCGATTTTTTCGGTGGAGTTTTTTTGTACATAAAAACTAATTTTTCATACTTTATTTTTTGTCAAATATATAGTACAATTATCCTATTGGGGCAATGTTGTCAACTTAAGATTATGTACACACAACGGTATGCGTCCTCACTCTGTCATTCTGAGGGGGCATAGCAACCGAAGAATCTGAAAGGATAGCAGTGGTGTATAAATCGACACTATCAGGTTAGATGAAAGTATGATTTCACTAACAAAATGAGTGGTAAAGGCAGGGGATTCCTCGACAAGCTCGGAATGACAGGGAGTGGCTGGTTATTACAGAGTGTGGCTGGTTATGACCGAGTGGTGGTTTTCCTTAAGTTGACGACATTGTATATTAGGGGGAGTTTTATGAACTATACACAGGAATATTTCCTTTATATCTTGAAATGCTTTTACAGCGGTGAAAAGTGTAAAGAACCCTCAGAGGAAGTTGACAAGGATTTACTTTGCCGGTTGTCTGAAATACATAATGTTGAGGGAATTGTTTTTTCAAAAATTAAAGACCTTAGTTTTATGAAAAATACAGACTCCTACGAAACCCTTAAAACCAACTTTTTCTCCATGACTATGTTAAATGTTCTGATGGAGCAAAATCTGAATTACCTTTTGAAGCTGTTTAATCAAAACCATATTGAGCATATTCTCTTCAAGGGGAGCATAGTCAGCAAGGCTTATCCCTCCAAAGAACTGCGAACTATGGGTGACTATGATGTGTTAATACACAAAGAGGACTTTGATGAAGTGGACAAGCTGCTGCGTGAAAATGGCTTTGAATACTTTGACGAGGCAAGCGAAGCATACACTAAGGATTACCACTACAACAAAACACTGTTTGAAATTCACCTAAATCTTGCAAACAAAAATCCAAAGATACACAGCGGAAATTCTTTGGACTTTTTCAGCGACGCTTTCAGCCATACTGTAAAAATTAATGACTGCACATTCACCCTTGACCCCACATATCATATGATGTTTTTAATTTGTCACCTTGAAAAACATTTTGAACAAAACGGATGCGGTATTAGGATGTTTTTGGATTTGCCATTTTTCTTTGAGAAAAATCCCATTGATGTTGAAAAGCTTGAAAAATGGGTTAATGAATTGAATTTGACAGATTTTACAACAGGTATCTTTTACATTTGCAACAAATTTTTTGGTTCAAATCTCCCCCAATTTACAAAATTTGAAATTGACAATGAGCTTCTTGATTATACACTTGAAAAGATTTTGAACGGAGGAACCTTTGGTCACATTGGAAAGTCCGACGCACAAAAAATAATGATGATGCAGGCAAAAAATCACTATGACTCCAACAAATTATCGGGAAAAATCAAGGGATTTTTACGGTGGGCATTTCCACCCAGGGAATATATGGTTGCAGTAGAAATGTGGGATATGGACAAGCCTGTTATATTGTTGCCTGTTTATTACATAAAGCGATTCTACCGCACTTACAGGAAAAAAGGCGGTCTGGGAAATTGGCTTAATGAAATGAAAAATAGCAATGTTGATTACAACGCAATTAAAATTATTGATAAATTCGGAATAAACAAATAATTTACTACCTAAAAAATTTAGCAAAGGAAACACTGATTAAATCATTTGCACAGATTGTACAGTCAGATTTTTTGTCGGTATGTTCAAAAAACCGCAGTAATACTGGCGTATGACCAGGATTTTTTGGGCATACCGGCAGAAAATATGCGTACAAGATGTGTAAAGTGATTTATTCAGTGTTTCCTAAATACTTCCCCACCGTTTTTTCGGTGGGTTTTTGTATCCAAAAAAGGTTGTGGACATCAATTGATGTTACCACAACCTTTTCTTTCATAATATATTTTTGTAAAATTATTCCTCTTCGGGATAGGTAAGTCCCCACTCTCTGCGGATTTTAGTCATAATATCCATTACATCTCTTGTGTAGTTGAGGAATACACAGGAGTCGTCACCGTTGATTGCCCTTTCCATATCCTCCATCTCATATTTCAGAGCCTCAGCGTTGTCACCGCTTTTAATAACCTCTGTATGACCGTCCTCGGTGTAGGTTATCTTAGCTTCCCACGCCCTTGGATATTCCATAATCTCAATGTATCCCTTTTCGCAGGACACCATACCTCTCTTTGGTTGCTTGGAGTGTAGTGTAAGGGCAACGGTTGCCATTTGCTGACTGCCGTTTTCAAGGAGTATTGTTGCCTGTTCATCAACTCCTGTTGGAGCAAGCTTTACACAGGTTGAAAATTTCTCAGGCTTTTGTTCCATAAACCACCTTACAAATGACAGAGCATACACTCCAATATCAAGCATTGCACCTCCGGCAAGGTTTTTGTTAAAGAAACGATTATTCATATCGTATTCCTTAAAACTGCCGAAATTCATTGTGATAACATTTACCTTACCAAGCAAACCCTTGTCAAGAATTTCTCTTAAACGGCGGTAGATTGGCATATGGAATATAGTCATAGCCTCACAAAGCACAAGATTGTTCTTATCGGCAAGTGAAACAGCCTCCTCCAATTCGTCACTGTTAAGGGTGATTGATTTTTCAGCAAGAATGTGCTTACCGTTTTCAAGACCTTTGCAGATGTAATTGATGTGTGTATTGTGAGGAGTTGTTATGTAGATAACATCAACTTCAGGGTCATCAAACATCTCATCAATTGAGTCATAAATCTTTCTAATACCGTACTTTTCGGCAAAAGAAACAGCCTTTGAGTGAGTTCTGTTTGCAACGGCATAAATTTCCTTGCCTGAATTTGTAAGGGCGGTTGCCATCTCGTTAGCAACAACTCCTGTACCTAAAATAGCCCAATTTATTGCTTTCATAACATACTTCCCCCCAAAATATTCCTCTATATTATTTTTGTGGTTTTTTCAACAATGACATAATATTTTTTCTCTTAATCACTGCAACAACAACCAAAACAGATATAAAGAAATAGCGAATTAAGGTGTAATCATAAACAAGATTAATAAGCAGCGTTACAAGTAACACAGCAAGTGACAGAAAAATGATATTCCTCATATTGTATATTTTTCCCAAACCGATTCGATATAGATTGAACCCATGGAAAACAGAAAGGAACACATAGCTTATCAAGGTAGTGTAACCGGCAGCTACAAATCCGAATTTAGGAATTAATATGTAGTTTAAAACTATATTTATCAAAGCAGACATAACTGTTGCAATTGTAATAATTGTTGTTTTCTTACAATACAACTCTACTCGCATAAACAGTGAATATAAAGTTGTAAAAAATACGCTTGCAGCAACAGCAGGTACAACATAGACACCTGAATAATAGCTTTTCGGTGCAAGTACACTCATAATTTCAGGTGCAAATAGGGCACAAAGTAAGGTAGCCCCACCAAATAGCATCAGAATCTGTTGTCCTCGTTTATCAATAGACTTATACTCTTCTTTCTCCATTTTTTGATATACCCAAGGGGCATAGGAGGCATCAATAGACTGCTCAAAAATCAATATAATTGAAGCAACTGTGTATGCAACATTGTAAATAGCAGTATCGCCAGCACCTACAAGTTTAGTAATCATTATTCTATCCGAGCTTGAAAGAACATACATTGATAAATAATGAACCAAAAGAGGAGCATTAAAACAAAAAGCATATTTCCAATACTTCGTAATCTTTTTATGACGGTTGTTTAGAAACAGCTTAACGGTAAAGAAAGCACCTACGGCTATTGCAGGAATTTCTGTTGCGATGATTTTTCCTTCTGCTTTTAAATCATCGGCTAACATCAGGACAATTATTATTCCTAATAAGGTAGAAAACACAGTCACCAATGACATTACTGTGCATGGTGCCTTATAGCGAAAAACAAACCTTTCTCTGCCAATCCAATAATTATATGCCGGCGTGACAAAGCAATAGAGAAAGAGTATTATCATTAAAACAAGACTCATATCTACTATTGGCTGAAGCCATTGATAAAACAGAAAATATATGGCTGTCCAGCAAAAAGTCACAAAATGGGCTAACCCCATAATCGAGTAAGAGAAACCATCCCTGTCATCCTTAAAATCCACCATACCGTTGTTAAAAACACCGGCAGACATATTTAAGGTGAATACAATGTACAACACAGATTGCCACGAGGCAAAGGTAGAAACAATACCATACTCATCCATAGGCATAATACGGGTAAAGATTGGCCCGCTAATCATTGATATGCCTTTTTGCAGAAATTTAACAAATACAAGTGCAATGGACGCCTTGGCAACCGGTGACATTTGTTTATATTTGGTAAGATTTTTTTGTAAAACTTTTTTAATATTCATTTATGTATCTATCCATTATTAACTATAAAACAAAATTATCAATGTTTAATTATTTTCTTTACAAAAGCTGTTCCTTGTTTACCTAAGACCTGTTTAATTGCCTTCTTCATAGAGGTAGATGAATCCTTTAAAATATCAGCCATCAAGTCAAAGCCCTGATTATCGGAAGCAGAATCAGAAAAGATTTCAAAAAGGATTGGTTTTTGCAATTTCTCCGGTGATACAAAATGCTCATATTTCGCATCAAATTCTGATTTGTTTGATGCACTGATATATTCAAAGCCTAAGTTTTCTGCATAATTTTTAACAAGCTCCGGAGATTTTTTTCCAAAGTGTCCTGATGCTGCGATGTATAGATTGGCCTGTTCAAAGCCAAGCCATGTTTGGGCAGGATGACCGGTGTGTCTGAATATATTTCCCCCGTCGTTATTCAGTAAAATAATTCTAACATTGTTTCCTATGTATCTGTTACCTAACGAATTCAAATCATAGAAAAATGTAAGATCTCCGAAAACACCAAAATATGTCTTATTCGGGTTTGCAAAGGAAGCGCCTATCAAGGATGATACGCATCCGTCAATTCCACGGCAACCTGTGTTTGCATAAGAACGCACACCTTTTGGTAAGTTAAACATTGTCCATGCTCGTATGGTATCACTGACACCAAAATGTATAGCAGAACCCTCAGGTAATGCAGGGGCTATTTTAGACGCTACATACATACTGGAGAAAGGTAATGAAGGAATGTTTGAATACAAACTATCCAAAAGTTCTTTACACTCTTGTAAATATGAGTCATTACCGTCTTTCCTATCGGAATAATATTGGAAGAAATCCCTCTCATCCATTTCAAAAACATTTGTTAGTTTCTTAAATGTATCTCGAAGTTCACCGTCTATACTAACTCGCCAAACTTCCTTGACACCATTTTGAATTCTTCTTTTTGATGCGTCATCACCGGTTTCTTCTCCGATATGAATCAAAAGGTCAATATTTTCCAAAACATCAATTCTTGTTTTCTGAAGAGATAAAAGGGCTGTCTGCACACGATACTTTCCATAGTATTTGCAGGAATGGTCACATATTGCCACAGCATTATTCTTTTTGCAAAAAGCATCAAGTGCTTTTGTATCCTCTTCAGACCAGTCTGAATGAGTTCCGATATAAACTGCTACTCTACCTTTATTTATTGGAGGCAACACATCACCGTTGCTATATCTATTGATAACTCTAACGGCAGGCAGTTCTTGAACAGAAAAATCAAAATTTCCACCATTCCAAGGAATATCAATATGTACCGGACCGCCACCTCTGTGTCTTAATTCCAGTAATGCTTTATTGATTTTAAGTTCACTTTCCCAAATATCATTTTCATCCTTTATAACAGGAAGATGAACTTTCAATTTCATAGTATCTGACGGTGCATTGTCACGATCTATGACCTGTGGTTCAAGATTTCCGATATATGAATATTCGTGTAATCCTGTAACAGCAAGAATTGGCAATTTTCTGTGATATGCCTCTGTCATACCTGAAAAATAATTTCTTGATGCAGTTGCCTCAGTGCAGGTTATCATCACCGGCTCTCCGGTTTCTGCCGCTAATCCACAAGCCATATAAGCAGCACTTCTCTCGTCAACACAAGAATACATTTGGAAAAAACTATCACTTTGCAGACTTGCCATTAACTCCAAATTTGTTGTTCCCGGTGAGGCAATAACTTTGTTGATATTATGTGCTTTCAAAAGTGCAATCAATATCTGCACATTTTTATTCGTTGAATAGTAGTATTCCATATTACCTTCCCCTTATATTAATTGTCTTATCAATATATTTTAAATACAATATATTCTGTTAACATCCCTAAAAAAACTAATTCCAAACTTTTTTCATAACAGATTCAATCTCTGTTTGTATTATGCTATAAACACTGTCAACCTTTAACAGGCTATTTTGAACCTCTGTTTTTAGCTGTTTATGATTATTCAGTAATTCCAATGTGTATTTTAGGGCGTCGTCAGTTCCTGATGTGGTTAAGTCCACAACATTATCATAACCTAAGCTGCGATATAAGCCGGAAAATTTTCTGCTGTATGCCACAGGAATTGTAGCAACTCCTGATGAAAAAGCACCGATGGTGGCGTGCATTCTTGAACCAATAAACACATCCATTTGGGCAATTACATTTTTAGCCTCAACCGGATCTCCAAACCTTTGGTGTACAACTACACCCTCAACATTTTTAAACATTCCTATTGCATCATCACCAACATGAGGAATAATATGAAGTTCATATTCCGGGCGACTTAGTATTTCGTCAGTCAAATCCTTTATGTATTTATCATAGTCAGTAGCAAGGGAAGTTGCAAGGTTGGTTTTTTCGGTTTTGGTATTTACTAACAAGCCTGACGGATTTAACCCGATTTTGATTTTATCCTTTTCCTTCTTGTTACTTTTTTCAAAAGGCAATCCAAAAGCCAAGTCGGTTGTAACCACAATATCCTTATCACTGAAAGATTTTACATAGTCTGCTGATTCCTTATCCCTTGACATTACCGACACAGCCTTTTCTATTGCCGTTTTTGCTTTGTTCTTGGCAGTATCGTCTAAAAACGGACCGTAGGTCTGAGGGGCAAGAACCAAAGGAATATTGTACTTTACTACCAATTCCTTAATGTGTGTAAGGCTATTAAATCTACCCATTCCGTATATATCTGTAAAGCTATCCCCTTGTGTAATGTCAATCACAAGGTCGCATTTTTTAATATCCTTAACCATCTTTGCCTTTTCGCCAATGGTCTTTATGTATAGCTTCCAATTCTCGTTTTCGTAAAAGCCTATTTTTGAAAAATGCAGTCTTGACCTGTCGATATTTAGTTTGCTTGAAAGTCGTGAATAGCAGTCCTCTATGAACTCATACTCAAAAATAATGTAGTCAAATTCACAGTCCAAATTGCTCTTTATTTTTTCCAAAACATTAATTAGTGAATAAGTCAACGCAACACAACCAAGATTTGCGTTACTCACAAGTCCACCCATTATTCCAATTGTTTTATGCTTCATAAATTTCTCCACCATAACATTTCTGTGTACCCTGTAAAGACTATGTACACAAGGTAATTCATCTAAACACTAATAATATCAAAATATGAAAGAAATATCAGACGGTCTTACTAAACTTTTTATCCTTAATTTTTGTGAATATTTTAACCGCTAACCTAAAGCCTTGTATGAAAACCACAAGACCGACAACAGTCAATATAAATGAAAATGCAAAGGAAATCCACCCGCCAACACCGGAGTTACCAAATACATATAGTAAACCCAACTTCTCCACCACACGGAAAATAATCATTTGGGCAAGATACATCTCCATAGAAATTCCGCTGAAGTAACGCATAAACTTGCAACCCAAGAATTTACTGTCAACTCCAACGGCGTATGATAACCACAGGGAGAAAATCAGCAAAGTTTTTATGAAAAATATTTCCACTCCGGATATGCTGTCCGTAACAACATACCAAAGTACTGTTGCAACAACGCATAACGCAAGTGCTATCCACCTGAATTTACTGCAGAATGTTCTGATTTCTTTTCGATAAAGATAGATTAATCCACCTGCTACAAACAATGGAATACAATAGATAAAAGAATGTCTTGGAGTGAATGTTTCAGTTACATATTCTTCTCCAAAAAAGTAATTTTCACAAACATAATTTATCCATAAACTTGCTATCAAGGTTAACCAAGCTGTTTTTTTATTCTTCATTAACCACGAAAAGAATGGAAATAATAGATAGAATAAGAATATTACCCCAAGTGTCCAACACACCCCCAGGAGGGACATATGATTATTTGGAAGCAATCCGTGTAACATAGGCAACTCAACAGATGCCTCAAAAATTGCAGATATTGAGTGCTCCATAACAACTGCAATTAAAATCAGAAAGCCAAAAAAGGGTAGGATTTTTTTATAGCGTTTTTTATAAAAATCCTCCATACTAATAGTACCCTTTTGCATTCTTTCAAGATAACCGGCACACATTCCAAAGCCACTAATCATCAAGAATAAATACACAAACCATGTCCATGATGGGATAATCCTATCCCAAACAATGTTACCCGACAGACCATAAGATGTATTGTACAAAATATGCATTGCAATAATCGCAAAGCAAGAAATAACACGCAGTCCCTCTATTGAATTATATCTTTCTTTCAATTCTGCGTACACCTCCTATTTTTGTATCACCTATTTTATTAATGCTTTGAACATAGTAAAACTCAAAAATCGCCAAAAGGAATGGCAACAGGATTGCTCTTGGTGAGTCAAACAAACTTAGAGAAACCATTGAGCTTAGGCTGAAAAACAGTAAGCCGAGTAACAATGAATAATCAATATTATTTCTTTTGCACCTGATAATTATCTTAATCCACCGTACTACCGGCCAAATAAACAAGACAATTGAGAATAATCCTGTCTGTGCTAACAATCCAATAAATCCAACATCGGAATAGTTATATATGCCAAAGGGTCCTTGCATAATATTTGTATATCTTACATCGGCAATAAAGCCCTGTGCAAATAACGGATTATCCAAAAAGGCATCCCAATAGTAGTCTATTGCTAATAATCTTGCACCGGTGGCTACACCGTAGGTTTCATTCTCTACTGATAAAGAATCCACAAAGTTTTCCCATACGGAAGAAAAGCCAATAAATGCAATTAAACAAAGTACTATCAATAAATTCTTGACTACATAATACTTTGTCTTTTTACCCACAAGTTCCATAACAAGAATACTGCCCAAAACAACAATATAGTATGCTCTTGTCTGCTGAACAAAAAATAAAAGGAATATACCCAATGCAAGTTGAATTATGTTAAAGGCACTATAATTCTTG
Organism: Oscillospiraceae bacterium; assembly: GCA_029225165.1. Lineage (GTDB taxonomy): Bacteria > Bacillota > Clostridia > Oscillospirales > Acutalibacteraceae > Ruminococcoides. Next base: position 11,739 of record JAQXVY010000002.1, on the reverse strand, counting down.
CTAAACCTAAATTTCCAATAATTATAAATAATCATCAGATTGCCAAATGCACTTAGCGGTATTCGTATTGAATTTGAGCGCAAGCCAAATTCTCTTGGAAAAATTACAGTACCTGTTGTTGCATAAATAAAGAACTGAATAAAGAGCAAAACATAAAGTACAAATGTTATAACATTGATTACATTTAGTGTTGCTTCAATTCCACCGTCAATAAGAAACTCCCTAAGCAAAACCGTTGCATACCAAATGAACAAAAAGTGAGACATAGTATAAAAAATATACAGCATACTCTGCCCCGGATATGCGAAAATTGAATACATACAAATTACAGCTAATACAATGGTGCTGACTAAGAGATACTGTTTCAAAAATTTACTGTGAAATTTGATTTTTCCAATAAAAAAGTTTGTAAACAACACTGAAAACAAGGCTATGATAACCAATAAGGTTTTGTGATAAGAACCCCAAATTTTAGCCAGTTCTCCTGAAGGATACACAAAATAAAAAATATTAATATTAAGCAGTGCCAAAAGTGCAACAATCATTTTATTTATGCTGATTTTTTTAATTTTGAGCATTGGTGCAATTCTCCTTTAAAATATTTTCTTTGCCCATATGGCACAGCATAAAATCTAAAAACGCCCTATACGCTACATAAAATTTCATTCTCTTTCTAACTACACTTCTCAGTGTTTGCAGTCCACGATTGAAATACATTTTGTACTTTCTGCTACCCTTAACATATTTTCTTATGTAATATAGATAGTTACGAGTAATGTAATAGTGATATAATGGGCTTCCCTTTTTAGTAGAGCGACTTTCCTTGTGATAAATCACCGATGACGGTATATATTTGATAGAATAACCCTTATTCTTTAATCTTTCGCAGTAATCGGCGTCTTCATAATACAAAAAGTATTCTTCGCTCATAAGTCCAACAGTTGACAAAACATTCTTTGGAATTAGCCACAAACAGCCTGTTGCAAAGGGAATGTACTTTTCTGCACTATATTCTTCCGAATCCTTTTTTCCGATTCCGTCAATTTTACATTCAGAAAGGCTTTCGTCATAATAGCTACCGCCGAACCACAGATATTCAGGTTCATCAAAATAATAAATCTTTCCGGTAGCTATGCCGATTTTGGGATTTTCCTTACAGGCATCTATTAATGGGAACAAAAAGTCCTTATGAACAACAGTATCGTTGTTTAAAATCAGCACATAGTCTGCATTTATTTCCAATGCCCTATTGATGCCAATATTGTTGGCACCGGCAAAGCCCACATTATCCTTGCTGTATATAATCTCACATTTATCCTTAGTGATTATTTCATTGTATTCTACTTTTCCTGTTAAAGACCCGTTATCAACAATGACAATATGTAGATTGGTGTAATTGCATTCTTTTAGGCTCTTAACACATTCTTCTGTATCACTGACACCGTTGTAATTAACAAGAATCACACAAACAAGCGGTTCCATTTTAACCCTCAATTCTTATACGTATTTAATAGCTCGTTTCCCATATGCTCTATTGAAAATCTATCTCTCACATTTTTTGCGATTTCTTCTCCGTTGTAATCATCAATATGATTTATTACATAAAGGATTTTATCTGCAAGGTCATTTTCGTTTCCGGCTTCAAACAGTTCTCCAAGCTTACTGCTGTTCACAACCTCATTAAGACCAATGATATTACTTGCAACACAGGGTAAGCCTGACGCCATACCCTCAACTGCGGATATTCCAAAGCCTTCATATCGGGACGGAATACAGAAAATGTCAGCCTGATTTAAAACAGCAGGGACATCCTTTGTGTCACCAAGGAAGGTAATTTCCTCTGACACTCCAAGAGTTTTGGCTAACTCTTTCATTCTGTCCATTTCGCCAATACTTTCGGATACTTCTCCTCCGGCAAAAATCACCCTTACGGAAACACCCTTATTCTTAAGGATGGATGTCGCCTTTATCAAAATATCCTGACCCTTTTTATTTGGGAAAAATCTGGCTACATTTGCAATAGTAACAGGTCTTTCTTTGTCACGGTTTCTGCTTTGCACAGGAAATCTGCTGAAATCCACACCGTTGTATATTCTCACAATTTTATCTTTTGACACACCATTTTTGAGAATATCCTCCACAACAGCGTCTGATATAGCAATAAGCTTTTTACAAACAACCCTTGACAACAGCCTATCCTTCTTTGGGAGTTCAGAAAAAATATAGGTATCGTGAACTGTAAAATACACTCTCAATTTTGGTCTTAATAGCTTTATCAACAAATAGAAACTCATAAGCACACCCTGGTGGACATGCATAGCCTCAATTTTTTCGGAGTCGATAATAGATATTAACTGTTTTAAGTATCCCAGCTTGCGAATTTTTCCCTTTTTCTTTAGCAAATGCAGATGTACATCGTCACTTAACTGGTCAAGTAAACCCTGTGAATAGGAATCCGAAATAACGCAAAGGTGTGCAGAATTACCGGAATGTGCAAGTTGATTTGATACATCAATCCCCAATCTCTCCACACCGCCGGAGTTAAATGTATAAAACACATTTAGGACATTCATCGCCAAAGCCTCCCTTTATCACTTATCAAGAACCTCTCTCAGGGCATTGATATATCCGTGACCGAATTTTAAATCCGGCTCAAGATAAGCACCCTCGCCCCATTCGTTCCAAGCGTTCATAAAAATAAGTCTGTGGTCAAAATCTCTCTGTTCAACACACTTTACCGCATTTTCAACAGCAACCTTAAAGCCCTCGGGGGTGCTGTTGTAGTAAATCATTGCCTTTCTGCCTGAACGGGGAGAACGGTCACGCCTTGGAATAAGCTGTGGATAAATCCTGTCCGTATAATCCTCAGGAGTAATGAAGTTAGCCATAATATCGTCGTATTTGTATTTATCCAGAACTACTCCCTCAAGGTGCTTACGAAGAAATGAATGAACAGCCTTGTGAAGTACACCTGTTGTTTTAAACTCTGCATATTTCAGAGTGACGGAATTGATACCGTCATATCCCTCACTCAGCAGCTTCTCGTAACGAGGCTTTGTCAATTTATCAATATCCTTTAAATTCTTTCTGTTCATTGAAGGCAAAGCATCACATCTGCCCACAAAATAAACACCCTTAAGTCCATTTTCAACAGCAAGCTTATTCCACAATGCCATAAAATTCTTTGCGTCGGGGAAATTAGCTGTGTCAAAAATCACAAACAGAGGTTTGCCCTCTACTGTAATATATCTTTTATCCTTAAAGGCAGGTAAAACATCATAAAAATGAGCTGTGTAATCCTCTTCACCGGGATATAGCTGTTCAAAAATCATTGTTTCGGAGGTAAAGCTCTTTCCCTTTTCCCAAGTCTTTGTTGTCCAGCTGTGGTTAGCCCAACCTAAGCAAAAGGGAAAATCAGGCTCTCCGCTTTTCAGCACCTCGTTAAAGGGCATATCGAGAACCTTTTTACCGTTGCCAAACCAGTAATGCCAGTAGCAAAAGCCCTCTACTCCTGCTTCTCTTGCCAACTTAGCCTGTTCCATCCTTACTTCAGGAATACGCAAATCGTAAAATCCCAAATCCGCAGGAATCTGAGGCTGATAATGACCTTTAAACAGTGGCTTTGCCTTTGCAACATTTGTCCATTCGGTAAAACCCTTGCCCCAGAATTTATCGTTCTCCGGTACCGGATGATATTGGGGTAAATAATATGCGATTACTCTTGCTCTCATTTTTAATCTTCCTAACTAAAATAAAATGTTTACTTTTCTATATAGAATCAGCCAAACAGCACATCGTAATATGTGCCTTTTATTTTTGTCTTTTCTTCTTCAAATTTATATGTAATCTTGTGGAAAGGTGTCTGTGCCTTAACTGACTGCCAAATATTTTCATCATATTGCTCAAACAGCCTAAGGAGCAGGATATGCGGTGTGGCATTATCTCTCGGCACAATATTCAGCCAATCCTTTGGATAATATTCAAGGGCAATAGCCATAAAGTCGTGTAGGAGAAAATAATCAATCATATCCTTGTTATTCTTCCAGTATTCATAACAAAGGTGCCTTACAGCCATCAACAGCTTGTTGTTGCTCTTTGCACTTATAAACCAGCTTGAATTTAATAGGCTGTGACCGTCCCTGCCCGGTTTAAGTAATTGGTAGAAAAACAAGTCCGAATTAAAGAAGTAATCAGGAATATTCTCTTGCTTTTCGGAGCAAAATACAGTAGCGTCAATCCATGTTCCGCCGTACTTAATCAGCAGTTCCAAACGAAGTAAATCCGTCATATGGGTGTGGGTGATTTGTCCGTTTTTCCACTTATCCATAATGTACTCGGGAAACTGAACATAATCCGTAATGTTGTCCTCTGTAATTAAGATGATTTCCTTGTCAGTAAGGTTATCCTTCAGGGACTTGTAGCACCTCTTAACAAGTTCGGGGGCGTTTTCCATACCCTGAAACCAGCATACCCACACCTTGTCACTGCTTTCGTGAGGTAAAGCTTCATCATATGTTTTGTCAAAATCAATAAGTCTGTTTATATACTTCTTTTTCAGCTTATTCTTTGCCTTTAACTGAGTAGAAAGACGCAGTATTTCCAAGGCTTTCTTACTTTTTCCAAGGAGTAAAAACTCCCCAACCGCTGTGAAAAATGATCCGCCCTTCCAATACTGCTTTAGGAGTTTTGTTCCTCCTTGTTTTTTTAAAGTTTCTTTCAATTTCATCTCGGAATTTACTCCTTTATAAAATTCGATAATTATTTTTACAGCTTTGCTCCGCCATCCTCTAATGAACGGACAATGTCGTGAACATCCTTGTTACGCTCGTCCTTTATCGGGGTCATATAGTTTTCTCCGTACCATTTTACAAGCATTTCGTGATAATTCTCTATAACAGAAAACTGCTCACTCTCAAATGGAACCCACAGATACTTTTCCATCCATTCCCTTGGAAAATCCTTACTTCTCGCCTTAAACTGGTCATTACTCTGGTGTATCCTTGTCTTATCACCAAGGAACCGGCTTTCAGCTATTTTGTTATATAGCTTTACCTTTGCTGTTCTTGGAATGATTTTTCCCACAAAGTAAAGAGTTTTGAATGCAATTCGCTTTCCCTTGCCATACTGGTCAAGGTTACTTAATTTCATACTGTTTTTATCTCGACTCATAATATCCAATGCCGTAAGTGAAAACAGCTTTGCTTTTCTTGAAATCCCTGTGCCGATATAGTCACAGACAAAAATATCAACCCACAGTTCGTCGTCACCGATTTTTCTGAACTGCTTTTTTATATCACCGTATATGTAGTAATTTTTATTGTTTTCTAAAACCTTTTGAAGCTTTATGAAATCCTCACGGGTCATTGCTGTGTCAATATCATCATCCCATGGAATAAAACCCTGCTCTCTGATTGCACCAAGCAATGAACCGCCATGGAGAGTATAATGAATATCATTTTCTTTGCAAATCTCATTAAACTCTGTCATAAGTCCTAATAATTTTTTATGGGTAACTTCTATATTCATTATCTCCATCCCCCACTTTATTCAAAGGAAAATATTTTTTATATGTATTTCCCTTACGCAACTAACTGTAAGGTTACTCAACACCCTCTAAAAACACTTCTTCATATCTGTCGCAGATATACTGCCAGCTGTATGCGTCCTTTATCCTCTGTTTTGCCTTTTTACCCATAGTGATAATTTCTTCTTTACTCATAAGGTCAGCCTTATCAATCAATTCTGCAAGGTTGCCGTCTTTTTTGTTCCAGTAAATTGCAGAACCCTGCGCTACCTCTCTGTTAAAGCCTACATCTAAAAGCAAATTAAGGTCTGTACTGCCAAGTGCCTCCAGCAGACTTGGGTTTGTTCCCCCAACCTCGTGACCGTGAAAATATCCGTAGGCATTTTCACGAATTTTCATCAACAGCTCCTGGTCATATACTGTGCCAACAAATTTAATTCTGCTGTCACTTTTAAAGTGAAGTTTATTTTCAAGCTCCTCAAGGAATTTATCGTTTACATTTGTGATAATAGCAAAGTCCTTTTTGCTGTTACTTTTCATAAATTCCTTTATCATTGTTTCATAGTTGTTCTCGGGTACAAATCTGCCCACAACAAGGTAATACTCTTTTGGTGATAAGCCTTTCTCTTTATACCAATCAAGAAGTTTTGGGTCGTTGTCGGCAAGTGTGCTTTTTCTGGTTTCTGCACCGTAGGCGATAAAGGTTGTCTTTGGATTTCGTCCCTTTATGCCCTTTCCGTCGTAGCACTTGTGTATGTATTTCTCAATATTTACAGAATCGCATATGTCAAGGTCAGACCACTTAACCATCATCTGCTCGCTGATTTTCCAGTATTTTCTGATTGGTGCAGACCACTTTGCCCTCATCCACTCGTGTCCGTCAGGATTAAGATAAACCTTTCCGCCAAGCTTGTGAATTTTCTTGTAGAAATGCTTTGCAAACGGTCCGATACGACAAGCCATAATGTAAACTATGGGATTTTTAATATTCTTCTCTTTAATAATTTTACAGCATTGATTTAAGGATGCAATATCGTAGTAGATAGCCTGTGCAGGACCGATGTTTGGTACATTAATTTTAAAGCAATTTGCATTGTGATACACAAACTCTTTGTCAGAGATTATCGTAGCACCATCAACTTTTGTTTCATCCATATGACCGTCGCCGTTAGCCTTGCAGGCAACATAGTACTTAAGCTTTTCGTTGTCTGCGTGGTACTCAGTCAGCTTGTTAATAAATGTTTCGTAACCGCCATATGCACCAAGGCTTTTAGCGCCCACTAAAAACACAGCTTGTACATCATTTTTTTGAGGGTTGTTCGTACTCATTGTTGCTCTCTGCCCCATTCTATACTTTAGTTCTTTTACATTGTTTAGTCTGTTTTTACTAATAAAAATCACATTAGAAATAAGCGGTAAAAGTTTCCGCATCTCCAGTACAATTGCCCATATTCATACTATTATATATTACCCCATTTATCCCCTTATGTCAACAAAACAAGCCCTTTTACGACCTTTTATAATATGTATTTTTTGCCAAATTAATACTAAAATGTATAATATAAAAGTACTATTTATGGCATATTTTACTTTATCATTTTCGCAAAAAATGCTTTTTATGTTTAATGTTACAATTATTATGAAATAGATTATAAAATTTTTAAATCCCAAGATAATAACACTATTGATTGCAAACAAAGTGTCTGAATCAACGGTGTTTCTTATACAAATAAATAGTTCATATTTCAAAAAATTAAAGTGTCTTCCTTAGAAGAAGCCATAATCAGTTGCATATTTGAAAGTAAAATTATATAATATTCCCATAGAATATTAGTTTGGGGTGATTTTTTTGTATAGGAAAGTAAAAGAAAAAGCTTTTGAAATTATTGAATCGGGAAAAACTCCTCTGAGTAAAATTATAAACATTACAATAGTAATATTAATCTTCCTAACACTTATCACAGTAGTAGCAAGCACATTTGACATATCAAATTCCCTACGAATAATCTTCAGTAAATTTGAAATTTTTGCAACAATAATATTTACTGTTGAATACATATTAAGGGTTTGGACATCCGATTTGCTATACCCCGAATTATCTCCCATAAGAGCAAGGATAAAATACATCTTTTCCTTTATGGCGCTGATTGATTTTATAGCAATACTGCCCTTTTATCTGCTGTTTTTCATCAAAATCGACCTACAGGCACTACGAACCCTGCGAGCATTAAGGCTGTTGAGAATTATCAAAATCAACAGATATACAACCGCCTTAAAGACTATTACACAGGTGTTCAAAAACAAAGCAAACCAGCTTATTTCTTCAATGGTTGTTGTGGGACTTTTGATGATAATAGCCTCTGTGCTGATGTACAACTTTGAAAGCGAGGCTCAGCCTGACAAGTTTTCCAACGCATTCGATTCACTGTGGTGGGCAATGTCTGCACTTACAACTGTGGGCTACGGTGATGTTTACCCAATAACAGTTGCAGGTAAAATATTGGGAATTGTTATAGCAATTATCGGAATAGGAATGGTGGCAGTTCCAACAGGTATTATCACCGCAGGCTTTTCAGAAGTACTCCACAACAAAAAATCTAAAGGTTCCAACAAATCAAGCGAGCCAAATGAGGATGAAAAAGACGAAAAAAAGTACTGTCCGTACTGTGGGCATAGGATTGATGATTGATAAACCTATTTAATGAATCTAAATAAAAATATGATATAAAAAACAGAAAACAAAAAGGAATGAGTCAGGTGCAATACCGAACTCATTCCTTAATTTTGTCTAAACTTTGGGGTTCACTTCAGTTAAGAGGTGTCCCTGTTTTTTATAGTTAATTGTCAATTGCTTTTGTTGCGTTTGAAAAATTTGAAATCCTTATGCACCCTGTTGTACATTCTCTTGCGCAAACGCCGAAGTCCTCGCACATTGGACATTTTGAATAGTCGATAACAGCCAAGTTATCTTTAACCTTAATGGCACCGGTGGAGCAGACCTTTTCGCACTTTTTGCATCCGATACAGCCGTTTTTGCAAGCCTTGCGTGTGATACCGCCCTTGTCCTTGTTACTACAGGTAACAACAACTCTCTCAACATCATCCATAAGGGAAATAAGGTGGTTCGGGCAGGTTTTTACACAAAGTCCGCAGCCGACGCAACGCCTTGAATCAATGTGGGCAATTCCGTTGTTTATGCAGATTGCGTCATTGGGGCAAACCCTTGCACAGTCGCCCAGACCCATACAGCCGTAGGGACATTCGCCCTTTGAGCCGAAAATCAGTTTAGCGGCGGCACAGCTTTCAATTCCGTCATACTCCACCTTGTCTTGAGTATAGTTACAGTCGCCTGCGCAGTGCACAACGGCAACCTGTTCAACAACATCCTCAAATTCAACACCCAGGATTTCACTCAACTTTCTTGAAACCGAATCGCCCCCCGGTACACAGAGGTTTGTAGCCGTGCCCTCGTTTTCTGCAAGTGCCTTTGCGTAGCCGTCACAGCCTGCAAAACCGCAAGCTCCGCAGTTAGCACCCGGCAGACACTCACGGATTTGGGGGATTTTTTCGTTTTCCTTTACAGCCATAATTTTTGATGCGACTGCAAGCACCACAGCGCAGATTGCACCGATAATCACAACGGGGATAACCGCAGTTAAAATCTCATTCATAGCGCACCTCCCTTATGCAAACAGGTTTTCCACAACGCCCGAAAAGCCCAGGAAGGAAAGGGATGTGATGGAAGCCGCAACAAGCGTTATGGGCAGTCCCTGAAACGCCTTTGGAATGTCAGCACCCTCCAGCTTTGAGCGAACACCCGAGAACATTACCATTGCAAGGAAGAATCCAAGTCCGCTTCCCAGGGAATTTACCATTGATTCAGCAAATGTATATCCCTCGTCAATGTTAAGGATTGTAACGCCCAGCACTGCACAGTTTGTGGTAATCAGCGGAAGATACACGCCAAGGGACTTGTGGAGCGAGGGAATGTACTTTTTCAGTATAATCTCAACAAGCTGAACAAGAGATGCAATTACCATTATAAATACAATGGTCTGAAGATAACCCAGGTTGTTGGGGTTAAGCAGATACATCTGTATCGGCCATGTGACAGCAGTAGCAATGAGCATAACGAAGATTACCGCAAGGCTCATTCCCGTTGCCTGATTCAGCTTTTTGGAAACGCCCAGGAAGGGGCAGATTCCCAAAAAGCGTGACAATACATAGTTGTTGATGAAAACGGCGGAAAGCATAATTATAATGAATTTTGTCATTTTGCTTCCTCCTTTTCAACGCAGGAGGCTTTGTTGCAGGCCTCGGCTGACGGACATCCGGTGCAGCCAAAGCTCTTTTTGGTGTTTTTGCCCCCCGATATTTTATTGACAATTGCAATTAAAATACCAAATACAAGGAATCCGCCGGGTGCCATTGTCATAATGGAAATGTTGTTTTCGGCGAGAATCGGAATTGAAATTCCCAGCCATGTGCCGTTGCCCAGCACCTCACGGATTGTAGCCATCAAGAACAGTGCAAGGGTAAAGCCTGCGCCCATTCCTACAGCGTCAATTGCTGAGTCGATTACCTTGTTTTTGTTTGCAAACATTTCGGCTCTGCCCAGGATTATGCAGTTTACCACAATCAGCGGAAGGAAAATTCCAAGCGCCTCGTCAAGGGCAGGAGCAAACGCCTTGACAAGCATCTGCACCATTGTTACAAAGCCGGCAATAAGCACGATGTAGCAGGGAATACGCACCTTGTCTGGGATAATGTTGCGAAGTGCGGAGATTACCACATTTGAGCATAGCAGCACGATTGTAGCCGCCGCACCCATTCCCAGCGCACTCATTACATTTGTCGTAACCGCAAGAGTGGGGCAGGTTCCCAGCACAAGCACAAGAACAGGGTTTTCCTTGATGATACCCTTCAAAAGATTCTGTCTTTTGTTCATTTTCCTGCCTCCTTTACCATATCATATGCCTTGAAAGCGTCTTCAATTGCGTTTTTGTATGCATTTGAAGAAATTGTAGCACCTGTTATTGCGTCAACCTCCCTTAAGGTGTCGGCGCTCTTTTTGCAGTACTGATTTCTGTAGGGGTCCTCGGATGTCTTTGAACCAAGACCGCTTGTTTCTGCGTGTGAAAGGGTTTTGCACTGCTCAATTACTCCCTCTGCGTCCATTCCGCATATCAGCTTCATATCTCCGCCGTAGCCCTTTGTCGTCAGCATAAAGACATAACCAGCACCGTTTGTTGCAGAATATGCCTGGGTTACTCTGTCGGGGAGGTTTCCGATTTCCAACTTTTCAAAGCCGTCTGCCTCACAAAGCACCTCCGACATAGCCTGCCGGGTCTTTTCTTCCTCGGCTTTTGCGATAATCGGCGAAGTCACCGAATTGATGTATGCAAGCAGAGCCGTCACCACAAGGCATATGCAAACCAGCACAAGAACAGGTTTTATTATTTCATTAAAACTCTTTTTCATTTTTTGCTACCTCCCACAAGAGGCTTTGGGCGTGTAAGCCTTGAAATGTAGGGCGTAAAGATGTTCATTAGCAGAATAGAGTATGAAACACCCTCGGGAGATGCACCCCAGAAACGGATTAGTATGGTGATAAGACCGCACCCTACGCCGAAAATTATCTTGCCCCACTTTGTGCAGGGAGTGGTTGCGTAGTCGGTAGCCATAAAGAATGCACCGATGATAAGACCGCCCGACATAAGCTGATAGAGGGGAGCTTTGTCGAAAATCAGCGACATAACAAGCACAGTGCCGATAAATGCAACGGGTGTGTGCCATGTAATCACCTTTCTTGCTATCAGGTAAATTCCCCCTGCAAGCAAGGCAATTGTGCAGGTTTCGCCCAGACAGCCGCCACGCACTCCGAGCAGCATATCAAGGTAGGAGGGCAGCGAGTCAAGCTCGCCCTTTGTTATAAGCGCAAGGGGAGTTGCACTTGACGAAGCATCGGGGAAGGTCCAAGTTGTCATAGTGCCCGAAAACGCAGTCATCATCACAATTCTTGCGGTGATTGCAGGGTTTGCGAAGTTCTGACCGATTCCCCCGAAAAGCAGTTTTACAACAACGATTGCAAACATGCTTCCGAAAGCCGCCTGCCACAGCGGAATTGAAACAGGCAGATTGTAGGCAAGCAGAACGCCTGTGACAACAGCAGAAAGGTCAAAAATTGTGTTTTCCTTTTTGCAGATTTTTTCAAA
>JAQXVY010000001.1 GCA_029225165.1 Oscillospiraceae bacterium | reverse complement strand
AACCTTGCTGAAGTATTCGGTATATCCGCAAGCGCTTTAACTGTGCCTGATATCGACAGCTATAACGGCTTAATGCATACCTTGTTTACCCTTGAAGATTTATACGGTCTTAAAATCACAGAGTTAGACGGTGAGATTTGTTTGCGCTTGGATAAAGGTATGGGTTCAAATTACATTACTATGTTCGAAATGTTCACCATTTGGAAAGAACAGGCTGAAAAGCTGAAGAACGGCGAAATTTCAAAAGAGGAATACGATAATTGGCGTTATAACTATCCTCCAAGTAACATCCATAAATAAGAAAAATGCTATATTACAATAAAAAGGATGGTGATTTTATGTGGGAAACAATTTCTAATATATCTGCAATAGTAACCTGTTTAACTTTTCTTTTGTATTTATCAGGTAGAATTTGGGTAGTATATAAAAATCGTTATACTCTTTATGAAGAATTTGATGTAATTCCATATGACTCAAATGTAGATATAGAAAACGAAGATAATGTTTTAATTGTTGATAGCGAAGGTTGTGAATTTACAATAAAATCCAATTTTGGAATAGAAACCATAAAGATATACAAGCTTAATTATGATAGCGGTATGAATAAAATCATTTCAAGAGATTTGGTTAATTCGTTCGACAACTTAAACAGAGCTAAGTTGTTTGTTCGTTGCGACTTGGGCGAAATTTTTCCAACTACACAAATCGAAATCAAACGAAGTGACTATACAATAATTACATTTGATATATATGAAAGTGGGAAAAATGGTCATTTAATAACCGGCAATTATAAATTTAAGCTGACATTCAAGGGTATGTTATATCATTTGTGTGCATAAAACAAAAAAGAGCTATCAGACTTTCAAAAAATCTGATAGCTCTTTACTTTTACAATAATTCAAATAATGTTGCCATTTTGTTGCCACAGAGGGTTTTCAAACGGCGAAAAGCCTTTATTTACGGGCTTTTTTGTGGGTGTGAAATCATTCCCACTCGATTGTTCCGGGGGGTTTTGAGGTTATGTCGTAGACTACTCTGTTGACGTGCTGGACTTCGTTTACTATTCTGTTGGATACTCTTGCGAGGATGTCGTATGGTATTCTTGCAAAGTCGGCTGTCATAAAGTCGTCTGTTGTGACTGCTCTAATGGCGATTAGGTGGTCGTAGGTTCTGTGGTCGCCCATTACACCTACTGTTCTTACATTTGGCAGAACGCAGAAGAACTGGCTTAAATCACCGGAAATTCCACTCTTTTTGATTTCATCACGGAATACAAAGTCTGCTTCCTGCAAAACCTTAATTTTTTCTTCTGTGATTTCGCCGATAATTCTTACTCCAAGTCCGGGGCCCGGGAATGGCTGGCGCCATACAAGCTCCTTTGGAATACCTAACTTTTCGCCAACAACACGAACTTCGTCCTTAAATAACTCGTTAAGAGGCTCGATAACACCGTCAAACTTAATGTCGTCAGGCATTTTTACCTTGTTGTGATGTGTTTTAATGGTGTCGGCATTTCCCTTACCGCTTTCGATACAGTCAGGGTAAATTGTGCCTTGTGCAAAGAATCCGCCCTCGGCTTCTTCTTTAATCTTTGCCCAAAATACCTTGTAAAATTCACTTCCGATTATTTTACGCTTTTGTTCAGGGTCTACAATGCCCTTTAGCTTTGAAATAAACTCTTCTCCGCAATTAACACGGACGAATTTCATATCAAACAGCTTTGTAAAAGTTTCTTCTACAAAGTCACCCTCATTCTTACGCATCAGACCTTGGTCGACAAATACACAGGTCAGTTGATTGCCAACAGCCTTACTTAGGAGGGCGGCTGCAACAGAGCTGTCAACTCCGCCTGAAAGACCTAAAACAACCTTTTTGTCACCGATAATCTCTCTTAGGCTCTTCACAGTATCTTCAATAAAACTGTCCATCTGCCATTCACCTGTACAGCGGCATACATCATAGAGGAAGTTTTTAAGAATGGTTTTACCGTACTGTGAATGAGTAACCTCGGGGTGGAACTGTACTGCGTAAATGTTTTTCTCAACATTTTCCATTGCTGCACAAGGGCAGTCGTCGGAAAATGCTGTAACTTCAAAGCCCTTTGGTGCTTCGCTGATGTAATCGGTATGGCTCATCCAAACAATATTTTCTGTTGGAACATCCTTAAACAGCTTGCTTTCAGGCTTTTTTACATTGATTTTTATTTTGCCGTATTCACTTTTTTCGGCATTTTCTACTTTACCGTCACACATATATGTGATTAGCTGACAGCCGTAGCAAATACCTAAAACAGGAATACCAAGGTCAAGAATTTCCTTGCTGTAATGAGGTGAACTCATATCATAAACAGAGTTAGGACCGCCTGTAAATATGATTCCCTTGTAATTTTCTTTCTTAATTTCCTCAATATCTACGGTATATTGCTTAATCTCTGCATATACATTATGATCACGAACACGCCTTGCGATTAGCTGATTGTACTGTCCGCCAAAGTCAAGAACAAGTATTTTTTCATTAATATTGACCATATTTCACCTCGAAAATTATCTGTAAATAATATCATCTCTTGCAGGACCGTTAGAAACGATAGTGATAGGAACGCCTATCTCCTCTTCTGCAAATTCAATATATTTACGGCAGTTTTCAGGAAGATCCTCATACTTCTTGATACCGCCAATGTCGCATTTCCAGCCCTTTAGCTTTTTAAGGATAGGCTTGCATCTCTTTAGCTTGGTTGTTGATGGGAAGTAGTCGATAACCTCGCCGTCAAGCTCATAACCAACGCATACAGGAATTTCGTCTAAATATCCAAGAACATCAAGAACTGTAAAGGCGATTTGTGTTGCACCCTGAACACGACAACCGTAGCGGGTAGCAACAAGGTCAAGCCAACCCATTCTTCTTGGTCTGCCTGTTGTTGCACCAAATTCACCGCCATCTCCGCCTCTTTTACGGAGCTCGTCTGCCTCGTCACCAAATATTTCCGAAACGAATTCACCAGCGCCAACTGCACTTGAATATGCCTTAACAACTGTGACAATGTCCTTAATCTCGTATGGAGGAATACCGCCTGCGCCAACAGCACCGTAACCTGCAATAGTGTTACTGGAGGTAACCATTGGGTAAATACCAAAGTCGGTATCCTTAAGTGAGCCAAGCTGACCTTCAAGGAGGATATTTTTACCCTCTTTGCAAGCGTCGTGTAGGAATGTAAATGTATCTGCAACATATGGAGCAAGAGCATCTCTGTATTCCATAAGCTTATCAAAAACTTCTTCAACAGTGATAGGCTCTTTGTTGTAAAGATTTTTAAGTGTTGCATTCTTCACTTCAAGAGTTCTTGCTATCTTTTCCTTAAGATAATCAATATCATCGTAAAGCTCGTTTATCTGAAAACCGATTTTGCTGTATTTATCTGAGTAGAAAGGAGCAATACCACTCTTTGTTGAGCCAAAGGAGTTTTTGCCAAGTCTTTCTTCCTCATAGCAATCAAAAGCAACATGATATGGCATAACAATCTGTGCTCTGTCGGAAATCAAAATCTTTGGTTCGGGAACGCCCCTGTCCTTAAGTTCTTTCATTTCCTTTACAAAGTTTTCAACTGAAAATGCAACACCGTTGCCAATTACATTTGTAACATTGCTGTTAAAAACGCCTGATGGAAGCTGATGAAGAGCAAATTTTCCATAATCGTTTACTATGGTGTGACCTGCATTAGCTCCACCCTGAAAACGGATAACTACATCGCTGTTCTGTGCAAGAACATCTGTAATTTTACCCTTTCCTTCATCTCCCCAGTTTGCGCCTACAATAGCTTTAACCATTTATGTAACATCCTTTCAAAATGTTTATTCACAAGTTATACCATAAAGTTATACCGTAATTTCTGCCTTTTCGTCCTGAATATCGTTATAAGGAGCAATGGCAGGTTCTACAACCTCTTTGATAAAATCAGTTGTCTGTTCAGGAGCACGACCTACATATTTTGCAGGGTCGAGAATTGCCTCAAGCTCGTCAAGTGTAACACCGAAAGAAGGATCGTTTGCAATTCTTTCAAGAAGGTCATTTTCTCCTCCCTCTTCCTTGACTACACGAGATGCAGCCATAGAATGAGTTCTAATTTTTTCGTGAAGCTCCTGACGGTCTCCCCCACGCTTAACAGCGTCCATCATAATATTTTCAGTTGCCATAAATGGCAGTTCTTTTCTGAGTCTTTGTTCAATAACCTTTGGATAAACCACAAGACCGTCAGCAACATTTGCGTAAAGGTTAAGAATTCCGTCAATAGCCAAGAAAGCCTCAGGAACACTAAGACGCTTGTTTGCAGAGTCGTCAAGTGTTCTTTCAAACCACTGTGTAGCAGTTGTGAAAGCACCGTTGAGAACATCAACCATAACATATCTTGAAAGAGAACCGATTCTTTCGGAACGCATCGGATTTCTCTTGTAAGCCATAGCAGAGGAGCCGATTTGATTCTTTTCAAAAGGCTCTTCGATTTCCTTAAGATGCTGTAAAAGTCTTATATCGTTAGAGAATTTTGCGGCACTTTGTGCAATTCCGGAAAGAACATTGAGAACCTGTGTATCCAGCTTTCTGGAATATGTTTGACCTGAAACTGCAAAACAGGAGTCATAACCCATCTTCTTTGCAATTTTTTTGTCGATTTCCTTACACTTTTCGTGGTCGCCCTCAAAAAGCTCAAGGAAGCTTGCCTGAGTACCTGTTGTACCCTTACAGCCAAGAAGTTTGGCTTTGCTAAGCTGATATTCAACATCCTCTAAATCCATAAGCAGCTCTTGAATCCAAAGTGTTGCCCTTTTGCCCACAGTAGTAGGCTGAGCAGGCTGGAAATGTGTAAATGCAAGGGTTGGAAGATTCTTGTACTTATCTGCAAAGACAGAAAGCTCACGAATAACTGTAACAAGCTTATTCCTAACAAGCTTAAGTCCCTCTGTCATAATAATAACATCTGTGTTGTCGCCAACATAACAGGATGTTGCGCCAAGGTGAATAATACCCTTTGCCTTTGGACACTGCTGACCGTAGGCATAAACATGGCTCATAACATCGTGACGAACAAGCTTTTCCCTCTCCTCAGCCACTTCATAATTAATGTCGTCTGCGTGTGCTTTCAGCTCGTCAATCTGCTCCTGTGTAACAGGAAGACCAAGCTCCATTTCACTTTCGGCAAGTGCAATCCACAGCTTACGCCATGTTCGGAACTTCATATCCGGGCTGAAAATATATTTCATTTCTTTACTTGCATATCTTGAAGATAACGGTGATTCGTAACAATCCTTACTCATTGTTCTACCCCTTTATTTTTGATTTCTTAAAATTCATACCGCCACGCTCTTTACCCTCAAGGTGTTCTTGGGTAATGTTTGCGGGATAATTACCTGTAAAGCATCCTTCACAGAAATTAATTTCATCGGAGAAAGTCAGTTCCTTAAGGTGTTCAACAGGAAGATATCCAAAGGAATCTGCTCCGCTAATCTGTCTGATTTCCTCAATAGAGTGATTACAGGCAATAAGCTCACCCCTTGAAGGAATATCTGTTCCATAGTAGCAAGGCCACATAAACGGAGGAGAAGAAATCCTCATATGGACTTCCTTTGCTCCTGCTTCCCTCAGCATGGTAACAATTCTGTCAACGGTAGTTCCTCTAACAACGGAGTCATCAATAACAACAACCCTTTTGCCCTTGATTGAGCTTAATGGGTTAAGCTTAATTTTAACGCTCTTCATTCTTTCGCCTTGAGTTGGCTTAATGAAGGTTCTGCCAATATAATTATTCTTAACAATTCCCTTTTCGTAAGGAATACCTGACTCCTCGCTGTATCCTATTGCGGCGTCAATTCCCGACTCGGGAACACCGATAACAAGGTCAGCATCCACCGGATGGCATCTTGCCAAAATTCTGCCGGCTTCCTTACGGGATTCGTAAACAGAAACGCCGTCAATGTTGCTGTCACTTCTTGCAAAATAGATATATTCAAAAATACAAATTGACTTTTTCTTTTTGCAGTGTGTTCTGTCACTTTGTATTCCGTCTTGGTTTACAATAACAATTTCTCCCGGCTCAACATCCCTGATAAATTCGGCTCCGCAGGCATCCAAAGCACAGGATTCACTTGCAAAGCAATATGAATTGCCCACCTTACCAATGCAAAGAGGTCTGAATCCGTTTGGGTCACGGGCGGCAATAAGCTTTTGAGGACTCATAACAAGCAGACAATATGCACCCTCAATGGTGTTCATTGCATTTCTTACAGCTTCCTCAACGGAATGAACCTTTCTTCTTTCCCTTGCGATAACATAGGCTATTGCCTCGGAGTCAATAGTGGTTTGAAAAATAGCACCTCTGCGCTCCAAACTACGCTTAATTTCAGCGGCATTTGTCAAATTCCCGTTGTGAGCAATGGAAAGAGTACCCTTTTTATAACGCATAACAAGCGGCTGTGAGTTTTCACGCACAGAGCCGCCTGCTGTTGAATAACGGACATGCCCAACAGCAATTTGTCCGTCAAGTTTATCAAGAATTTTGTTGTTGAAAACCTCGGTAACTAATCCCATATCTTTGTGGTAGTCGATAACGCCACAATCGCTTACAGCTATGCCACAGCTCTCCTGCCCACGATGTTGCAGAGCAAGAAGACCGTTGTAACAAGCATATGCAGGCTTTATAGCGTCATTTCCGTAAATTCCAAAGACACCACATTCTTCGTGGAGTCCTTCCTTAGAAAAGTTATCAAAATTAAAATTCAACGATGTCACCATCCAAAATTTATTTACTCGGCAAGACCGATTCTCTTCATCATCTCGGCATAAGCCTCTTCTACACCGCCCATATCACGACGGAAACGATCCTTATCAAGCTTTTCGTGGGTATCTAAATCCCAGAAACGACATGTGTCAGGAGAAATCTCGTCAGCAAGGACAATATCACCGTGGAAACGGCCGAATTCAAGCTTAAAGTCAACAAGCTCAACATTACATTCCTTGAAGAAGTCAATCATAAGCTGATTAATCTTTAAGGTCATTTCAGAAATCTTGTCAATCTCTTCCTGTGTTGCAAGGCCAAGAGCAAGAATATGATAGTTATTTACAAGTGGGTCGTCAAGTGGATCGCACTTGTAGTCAAATTCCAAAATAGGAGAAGCAAGGTCGGAACCCTCAGGTACACCGTACTTTTTAGAAAAAGAACCTGCTGCTCTGTTTCTTACAATTACTTCAAGAGGTACAATATCAACCTTTTTAACAACAGTATCTCTGTCATTAATTTCTTCAACAAAGTGAGTGTTAACACCGTTTTCTTCAAGCATCTTGAACATAAAGTTGCTCATTCTGTTGTTAACAACACCCTTGCCTACAATAGTACCCTTTTTCTTACCGTTGAAAGCAGTTGCGTCATCCTTATATGATACAATACACAAATCCGGGTCGTCAGTAGCAAAAACCTTTTTTGCCTTGCCCTCATATAGCTGTTCTTTTCTTTCCATTTTTTATTCCTCCTACCTATTATACATACATATTGTGCCCATGTTAATAACATAAACACAAAAATACGCTATTATTATATAATAAAATTAGAATTTAATCAACATAAAACAACACAAAACTTTATTTTTATCTATATGTAAAAAAATACAGTTTTGTATATTAAAAAACTATGCTATATTGTACTAATATCCGACAGAAAAAGATTAATTTTTTCCGGTTAATTAAAATTCTTATTTAGTATTATAATTCCCTATTAAATTTTTGATTTTTATTTCAAAAATTATAAAATTTTATCTTGCATTTTTAAGTTAGGTGTAGTATAATATCAAAAGTAAATTTGCCGGTGTGTCGGAATTGGCAGACGAGACAGACTCAAAATCTGTTGTCAGCAATGGCGTGTGGGTTCGAGTCCCACCACCGGCACCAAATATTGAAAGGAGCTTGTCATGAAACACAGACATGTTGTTGATCTGGAGGATTTGACATTTGCACAGTTACAGCAAACCGTTGAGCTGGCTGGTAAAATTAAAGCAAATCCCGAAAGGTACAGGCATGTTTGTGACGGTAAAATCATGGCAACTCTTTTTTATGAGCCATCAACTCGCACACAGATGTCTTTTCAGACAGCAATGATGCGGCTTGGTGGCAAAATTATAGGTTTTGATAATCCTCAAAATTCCTCTGTAGCCAAGGGCGAAAGCCTGAAGGACACTATCACCGTTATGAGTGGCTATGCGGATATTATCGCTATGCGTAATCCGATTGAAGGCTCTGCAAAGGCAGCCTCTCTATACAGTGATGTTCCTGTTATCAATGCCGGTGACGGCGGACATCTTCACCCAACACAGACCCTTACAGATTTGGTTACTCTTTCTAATGAAAAAGGCAGACTTAATCACCTTAAAATCGGTCTTTGTGGTGACCTGAAGAACGGACGAACTGTTCATTCACTTATTAAAACAATGTGTCACTTTGAGGGCAATTCATTTGTTTTAATTTCCACTAAGGAATTAAGAGTTCCCGACTATATCAAAGAGATTATGAACAATTCAGGTTGTCCCTTTGAAGAGGTTGAAAATTTACAGGATAACATTTCAGACCTTGATGTTCTGTATATGACAAGAATACAGCGTGAAAGATTTGCAAGTCCGGAGGAATATGAATCTCAAAAAAGCATATATGTACTTGACGCTGAAAAGATGAAAAAGGCTAAGGAAGATTTGATTGTCCTTCATCCCCTACCGAGGGTTGACGAAATCGCAGTTGAGGTTGACGACGACCCAAGAGCTTGTTACTTCAAACAGGCTGTGTACGGTATGTACGGAAGAATGGCACTTATTTTGCTACTCCTTGAGGATAAGGATTATTTCTTCCACAATCAAAATGAAAAAACAGTCACAGACAAGTTGTGTAATAATCCAAGATGTATCGTTAGACAGGAACACTACCTGCCAAAATATTATTATAACAAAAACGGACACCAAGTTTGCACATACTGTGACCATATAATTGAATAATTTGTTTGTAAAAAATTACTCCCGACTTTTTGTCGGGAGTTTTTGTGTATCTTTCAGTGCTTGAATAATAATAAATCAAATGCTATAATATTATTAGATTGTAGTGAGGTAAATAAAATGAAAGTAAATACTATTGATAAATCAATCAACAATGCAGCCGCCTCCATTGAAATGGAAGGCTTTCATATTGACGAACAAAGCAAAATTTGGTGTAAGCAACTATTATTAAAGGAAATTACAATGGAAGAATATATTAGTAAAGTAAAGCAAAAAGCAGGAGTAACCGCATAAAGGAACACACAAACACTATAATTAAATTTAAAAAAAAGCTGTCACATCAAAATGGTGACAGCTTTTAATATTGAAATTATATTTCTTATACAGAATTATTTTGTACCAAAGATTCTATCTCCGGCATCGCCAAGACCGGGCATAATGTAGCAGTTTTCGTTCAGGGTTTCGTCCTTTGCGGCACAGAAAACCTGTACATCAGGGTGTGCCTCTGTTAAGGCTTTTATGCCCTGTGGTGCGGCAATGATACACAGGAATTTGATTGAGTGAGGATTGCTTTTTTTGATGATGTTAATTGCGTCAACAGCACTTCCGCCTGTTGCAAGCATTGGGTCAAGGACAAAAACATCCCTTTCCTCAATATCTGATGGCAGCTTGTTGTAGTATTCAACAGGCTGATGTGTTTCTTCATCACGATAAAGTCCGATATGACCGACCTTTGCGGCAGGAACCATTGCAAGCATAGCATCCAGCATTCCAAGTCCTGCCCTTAAAATTGGTACAAATGCAAGCTTTCTGCCTGCGATAACCTTTGACTTTGTTGTGGTCATAGGTGTTGTAATTTCTACCTCTTTTAGCGGCAAATCTCTTGTTGCCTCGTAGCACATAAGCATTGAAACCTCTGAAACAAGCTCTCTAAACAGCTTACTGCCTGTGTTTTCATCCCTCATATGGGTTAGCTTATGCTGGATGAGTGGGTGGTCAAAAATTGTAACTTGATTTTCCATTTTACGCCAACTTTCTTTATATTTTAAATTTTTTTATTTCAAATTGTATAGGTTTCATTCTCGATGGCAGTAATCATATCAACTCTTCTGTTGTGTCTGCCACCCTCAAAAGGTGTGTTGATAAAAATGTCGGCATATTTCACAGCCTCTTCCTCTGTTGAAACTCTGCCGCCCATACACAGTATGTTTGCGTTGTTGTGACGACGAGTCATTTCAGCACAGAATTCATTGCTGACAACAGCGGCTCTAATACCCTTTACCTTGTTTGCAGCCATAGAGATTCCGATACCTGTTCCGCAGCAAAGAATTCCAAGCTCTGATTCTCCATTTGTAACCGACTTTGCAACCTTAAAGGCATATTCAGGATAATCTACGCTTTCCTCTGTAAAGCATCCAAAATCCTTGTACTCTATCCCCTTATCCTCTAAGTACTTAATTACAGCGTTTTTTATGTTAAGTCCGCCGTGGTCGCAACCTAAAGCTATCATTTTTATCCCCTTTTCTTTCTTAATTCCTGTTCTGCTTGAGAAAGCTTTAAATATAAGGGAAGTATCTCTTCCCCACACTTTTTATTTTCAAGACAGTCATATGCAATTAATGCTGTGTTAATTCCCTTTTGAAGATTGTCATAATAATCAGGGAAATAAAAATTATCCTGAGTCATATTATTTTCTTCAAAAAATTCCTTCACCTTGTCCTGACCGTCACCAATGACAAAAACATCACCGTCATACTCTGAAATTTCTAAGTACAAATCCTTAATGAGAATTGACCTGTCTTTAATAACCTTTTCCGCCTTGCCGTCACTTACAATGTAATTTGCATTGTACACCTGATTTCTTCTTGCATCCATAACAGCAACAACAAGACCGTTTTTATCCTTGCAGTTATAAGCTATTGAGTCAAGTGTGCTGACCTCATAACAGGGTATGTTCTTTTCAAATGCAAGTCCCTTTACAACTGCTACACCGATTCTGATGCCTGTAAATGAACCGGGACCATTGTTTACAGCCAAAGCATCAATATCATCAAGGGTAAGTCCGTTGCGTGTGAGAATTTCGTCAATCATTGGGAGTATTGTTTCGCTGTGGGTCAGTCCCTTGTCAAGAAACAACTCGCCAACTATTTTATCATCATCACAAATACCAACGGATGAAGTTTTTGCAGAGGTATCTATACCAAGAATTTTCATTAAAGTTCAATTCCTTCAATATCAATTATTCGTTCATTTTCATTGTCACCGTGACTGATTTCAATACGAATATAGTCGTCAGGCAAAGCGTTTTCGATATTTTCGCTCCACTCAATAATCAGAACACCTGTATCTATATAGTCGAAAAAACCTGTGCTGTAAAGGTCGTCGTAGGTGTTTATCCTGTACATATCAAAGTGGTACACAGTATATGTTGCATCATACTGATTTACAAGAGAAAATGTAGGACTTTGAACACCGTCATTAAAACCAAGACCCTTGCAGACTCCTCGGGTAAAGGCAGTTTTGCCCATACCCAAGCCGCCGAAAAAGGCAATTACTTCATTACCCTTTAGCTTTGAGGCGAGGTTAATTGCAATTTGTTCTGTTTCCTCTACGGAATGTGAAATGTATTTCATCAGAACAGACCGCTTATCTTGCTGTTTTCGTCAACATCAATACGGTTTGCGGCAGGCTGTTTTGGAAGTCCCGGCATTGTCATAATATCACCTGTGTAAACAACAACAAAACCCGCACCGTTAGAAATTCTTACATCTCTGACTGTGATGTTAAAGCCCTTTGGTGCACCTAAAAGTGTTGGGTCGTCAGAAAGTGAATACTGAGTTTTAGCCACACAAACAGGGAGTTTATCTCCGCCAAGAGCTACAACATCAGCCAAGGCTTTTTCTGCTTTTGTGGTGAAGTTCACACTGTCAGCACCGTAAATTTCTGTTGCGATTTTATTAATCTTTTCCTTAATTGTAAGGTCGTCGCCGTAAAGAAGTTTAAATTCTGATGGCTTTTCACAAGCTTCAACAACCTTTTTGGCAAGGTCTGTGCCACCGTCACCACCGTTGCAGAATACATCTGAAAGTGCAAATTCTGCGCCCATTTCGTGGCAGTAGTCCTCAATATATTTTAGTTCCTCTTGTGAATCTGTGTAGAATCTGTTGATTGCTACAACAACAGGAACGCCGTACTTACGCATATTGCTGATGTGAACACCAAGGTTTACGATACCCTTTTTAAGAGCATCTATATTAGGCTCACCAACCTCTGCCTTTGGCACACCGCCGTTATATTTTAATGCACGGCAGGTTGCAACAACAACAATACAGGATGGTGCAATACCTGCAAAGCGACACTTGATGTCAAGGAACTTTTCTGCACCAAGGTCAGAGCCAAAGCCTGCCTCTGTAATGCAGTAGTCTGCAAGCTTAAGTGCAAGCTTAGTTGCCCTTACAGAGTTACAGCCGTGTGCAATATTTGCAAAAGGTCCACCGTGCATAATTGCAGGAGTACCCTCAAGGGTTTGTACAAGATTTGGCTTAATTGCGTCCTTTAATAACGCTGTCATAGCACCGTCAGCCTGTAAATCCCTTGCGAAAACCGGCTTTCCGTCATATGTGTAAGCAACAAGGATATTTCCAAGTCGCTTTTTAAGGTCGACAATGTCACTTGCAAGGCAAAGTATAGCCATTACCTCTGATGCAACAGTGATGATAAAACCGTCCTCACGAGGAACACCGTTAATTTTTCCGCCAAGACCTACTACAACATTTCTTAATGCTCTGTCGTTCATATCAAGGCATCTTTTAATTAGAATTCTTCTCTGGTCAATTCCCAGTTGATTTCCCTGTTGCATATGGTTATCAAGCATTGCGCACAAAAGGTTATTTGCTGATGTTATTGCGTGCATATCACCTGTAAAATGTAGGTTAATGTCCTCCATAGGTAAAACCTGAGCGTAACCACCACCGGCTGCACCGCCCTTGATTCCGAAAACAGGACCTAAAGAGGGTTCTCTAAGTGCAATAATTGCATTTTTGCCTATCTTCGCCATAGCTTCACCAAGTCCGGCTGAGGTTGTGGTTTTGCCCTCACCGGCAGGAGTTGGGTTGATAGCAGTAACAAGAATAAGCTTACCGTCCTTTTTATCCTGAAGTCTGTTAGCAAGTTCATCAGAAAGCTTTGCCTTATATCTTCCGTAAGGCTCAAGCTCCTCTTCCTTTATTCCTAAATCAGCGGCAACATCCTTAATAAGTCTAAGTTCAGCCTGCTGTGCAATTTCAATATCAGTTAGCATTATATACTCCCCCTTATACTTTATAATCGGATTATAACATAAAACATATTGGTATAAATTGCTGTTAAAGAATTATAAGTTATATTTCAATAAATTCTTGATATTAGTTAAGGTTTTTATTATAATAGTTAAGGAAACACTGACTAAATCACAATTAAAATATATTTAATCAGTATTTCCTTTTGAAAGGTGGTGGCTATTTATTCAAAATTTAATACACACAGTTCATGACTACATCAAAAACACGGATAAAATTCTTTGGTTACTTACTATTGCCGCCACAGCATACAGCTTTGTACTGATTTACAGTATGCAGCGTGCAACAGGGAGCAATTATTTGAAATCTCAGTTTTTCGCAGTTATGATTGGCATAGTTGGTGCTATTCTGTTTTCTATTGTTGACTACACCAATATGATACGGTTTTGGTATGTTGCCGCTATTGTAGGGGTTTTACTTGCTGCATCTGTATTCTTGTTTGGTATAACAGTAGCCGGAACAGATGACACCGCATGGATTAGTCTTCCCGGAGGCATTACTTTTCAGCCCTCAGAGCTTATAAAGATTTGCTTTATTATAACCTTTTCAAAGCATTTAAGTTATCTGTCGGAGAAAAACCTTATTCAGAATATTAAGGGTGTAATTTTCCTCTTTGTTCACGCACTGATTCCCGTTGCAATCATACACATTCAAGGTGATGACGGTTCTGCGTTAATCTTTTTGATGATGTTTGCAGTGATGTCCTTTACTGCCGGTGTTCAAATAAGGTATTTTGTTGGTGCAATATGCGGATGCCTTGCCTGTATTCCTATCATTTGGAATTTTGTTATGAATGACGAGCATAGAAACAGGATTATTGCACTTTTCGACTTGGACGGAAATGCACTTTCCGACTACGGATGGCAACAGTATCAGGGCAAGGTTTCAATAGCGTCAGGCGGTGTATTCGGCACAGGTCTTGGAGAAGGAACACGAGTACAGAACAATATTGTTCCCGAACAGCAAAATGACTTTATCTTTACCGTTGCCGGTGAAGAGTTAGGATTTGTGGGTTGCTTGGTCTTAATACTTATACTTATACTTTTGATGGTAAAAATTATTACAGTAGCGCAAAACACAAATGATGTTGCAGGTGCAAGTATTTGTTACGGTTTGTTTGGTATGCTTTCAACTCAAACTCTGATTAACCTTGGAATGGTGCTTGGATTTTTGCCTGTTATCGGAATTACACTTCCCTTCTTCTCACAGGGCGGTACCTCGGCAATGTCTATGTTCTTTGGTGTAGGACTTGTGCAAAGCGTATATCTTCACAACAAGCTGGATATTGACGACCGATTATCCTTTGCATATAAGAAACTGTTAAAAGACTAAACACTATAAAGAAAACTCGCACAACGGTGCGAGTTTTTTGTTAGTACAAACATAATTAGTACAAATATTGAATTCTTGTGATAGGAAGCGCAACAAACTGTGCCTTGCCTATTATGTTATCTGTGTCAATAAGACCAATTTCGGAATATCTGCTGTCAAGGGAATCAAGACGATTGTCCCCCATTACAAACACCTTACCCTCAGGGATAACCTCAGGTATTTCGGTGTTGCCCTCTTTTAGTTCAGAACTTACATATGGTTCGTCAATGAGTGTTCCGTCAACATAAACTCTCTCGTTTTGAAAGTCGATTTTAAGGGTTTGACCCTCGGTTGCAATAACACGCTTGATAATAGGCTTGTCATATTCCTCGGCATGGCTTATTACAACAATATCGTTGTTTTTAGGCTCATACATAAAGTTGGTTACAATCACCTTATCTCCGTCAAGGAGTGTATTCATCATAGAACGGCCGTCAACATTGACTATTCTAAAGAAAAATGTGAGGAGAATAATAATTACAACAACTGCAATTATCACGGAATGTGCAAGATAATACACAACTCCAACTGACGGGGAATTGTTAACTACAATATAGTCCTTTTCTTTCTTCTCTTCCTTGTCTTCAATTATATCATCAGTCTGCATTTGTTCAGAGCTTTCTTCTAAATTATTATTTACTTTTTCATTATCGGTCAAAACATTCACCGCCTTGCAGAGGGAAAATTAATATAAATATCCTATTTTATTTAAAGGTATAATTCTGAATTGAGCCTTTCCTATAACATCCTTAACATCTATAAGGCCCACTTGGTTATATCTGCTGTCGTTGGAAATTGCCCTGTTATCACCCATTACAAAAATTTTCCCCTCCGGAATAATTTCAGGGATAACAGAATCGCCCCTTACAATCTCAGAAGAAATGTAAGGCTCGTCAATCAGCTTATCATTCACATAAACCTTTTGCTTGTCAAAGTCAATTTTCAGAGTTTCACCCTCGGTGGCAATAACACGCTTAACGATTGGTTCATCCAAATGCTGACCGTGGCTTATTACAACAATATCACCGTCAGTAGGTGTGTACATAAAGCTTGTTACAATCAGTTTTTCGTCATTAAGTAGGGTGTTCTTCATAGAATCCCCATCAACATTGACAATCCTAAAGAAAAAGGTCAAAATAAACAGCATTATAAACATTATTGCAGCAATGGATTTTGCCCAGTCGAAAACCCAGTTGCCAATATAACCTGTTTTTATTATATATTTATTATTTTGATAATTTTTATCCATTAAAATTCGTTTCCATCCGTTAAAATAAAGTAAAAAAGGGACATAATGTCCCCTTTAATTACTTTTTGATTTGTTCTTTTACCTTAGCAGCCTTACCTACTCTATCTCTTAAGTAATAAAGCTTACTTCTGCGAACCTTACCGTATCTAACAACCTTAACATCAACCACATTTGGTGAATGTACAGGGAATACTCTTTCGATACCAACACCGTAAGATACTCTTCTTACTGTGAATGTTTCGGAAACTCCGCTTCCCTTCTTTGCGATAACAGTACCTTCAAACATCTGAATACGCTCTCTTTCGCCTTCACGAATGTTAACTGATACCTTAACAGTATCACCAACATTAAACTCCGGGAAAGATTCTTTCATTGATGTTTGTGCAATAAGTTTTAGTGCGTCCATTTACTTTTCCTCCTAATAATTCAGACATTCGTACACAACAAGGCAGAGGAATGTCAGCTTCAAACTTTCGGTCATAGACCTTAATTTGACCCCTATCAGTTTTCTGACAGATTCCAAACGCTTGTATATAATAACATAGTTTAAGCCTAAATGCAAGTGTTTTTTCCTGTTATGAAAAATAATTTAATTAATTTTTAATTATTTTTTGCATTTCTATGAGAAATTTATTGAAATATTCCGGTAGCTCTGAATTAAACTCCAAATATTCTCCGCTGCGGGGATGAATGAAGCCAATAACCTTTGCGTGGAGGCATTGACCGTTAAGCTTTGTTATCACCTTTTTAGGGCCGTAAACATCGTCCCCTGCAACCGGGTGGCCGATTGACGCCATATGAACTCTGATTTGATGTGTTCTGCCTGTTTCTAAAATACACTTAATATGTGTGAAACTGCCGAAATTTTCTATCACCTCATAATGAGTCACTGCACTCTTTGAATTTTCATAGGTTACACACATCTTTTTTCGGTCTTTTTTACTTCTGCCAATAGGTGAATCAACAGTTCCCTTTTCTGTTATATTTCCGTATACAACAGCCTCATATTCCCTTTTAAAGCTATGCACTTTAATTTGCTCTGCAAGGGCATTGTGGGAAAAATCGTTCTTTGCAACTATGAGGAGTCCGCTTGTGTTTTTATCAATTCGGTGGACTATTCCCGGTCTTAACACTCCGTTTATACCTGAAAGGCTGTCCTTACAGTGGTAGAGAAGTGCATTTACAAGGGTACCTGAATAGTTACCCGGTGCAGGATGAACAACCATTCCCTTTGGCTTATTCACTACTAACAGGTCGTTATCTTCATAGACAATATCAAGTGGGATGTTTTCAGCCGTAACCGTATATTCCACAGGGTCGGGAATGACAAAACTGATTTGGTCGCCACACTTAACCTTATATTTTTTGTTTTGCGTAGCACCGTTTACCATTAGGCTTTCTTTTTCTATTAGATTAGCAATAGCAGAACGGGAAATATCGGTGATTTTTCGGGATAGAAATTTGTCTATTCTCTCCCCCTCATCCTCCTTACAAGACAAAAAGCTGTGTTCAGTCATTGTCCTTCTCCTTTTGGGGTTTTGCCTTTGAGGAGTCGGAGAAAAACAGAAGATATATCACAAGTAAAACTGTTCCCACAGTTATTGCATAATCGGCAAAATTACATACCGGACTGAAAAAGGAAAGTTGCAGATAGTCAATTACATAACCCAGGAAAATCCTGTCAATAAGGTTTCCGATTCCTCCACCGATAATAAGAGCCGAGGAGATAAGAAACAACTTTGACTTTATCCCCTTAAAAATAATTATATACAAAAGCACAAGTATAATTATGGCGGTAAACACAACAAAAATCCACCTCATATTCTTAAACATACCAAAGGCTACTCCCCTGTTTTCCACGTAGGTTAAGTCCAAAATATAGGGCACAGCTGTAACCGTTCCTGCCTGTGGAAGATACTGCACAACGAAATATTTAATTAATTGGTCAAGAAATACAATCAGACCGGCAATAACAAGAGATATACCAACCAATTTATCACCTCATAAAAAACGGTGCACACTGCTGTGCACCGCCTTAAAATTATTTAATAATTATTTTAGCACATTTACGCATCTTGCACAAAGTGTGGGATGTTCGCTGTCCTGTCCAACAGTAGTGGAATGTTCCCAGCATCTTTCGCATTTTTCGCCCTGTGCAAGCTCAATATCAATAGATAGTGAAGATGTATCGGTAGTACCTGCATCCTTAACCTCTACATCAGAAACGATAAAGGCACTCTTTAGCTCAGCCTCAACGGATTTTGCAAAATCAAAGTACTCTCCGCCACAGTTGAGAACAACCTTTGCATCAAGGGACTTTTTGATTTTCTTAGCCTTAACAGCCTCCTCAAGAGCCTTCTTTACATCATCTCTAAGGTTATGAATCTTCTCCCAAGTGAGCATAAAGTCATCTGTTACCTTAACATCAACAGTCTTAGGCATCTGGTTAAAGAGGATGGATTCGCTGTCGTGAGTTGCCTTGTGAGGGATGTACTTCCAAATTTCTTCGGAGGTGTAAGCCAAAATCGGGCTAATCATCCTTGTTAATGCGTCAAGAATGATGTAGATAGCTGTTTGAGCAGCTCTTCTTGATTTGCTGTCCTGCTTTTCTGTGTAAAGTCTGTCCTTTAATACATCAAGGTAGAAGTTGGACATATCAATTACACAGAAGTTTCTTACTGAATGATATACCTGATGGAATTCGTACTTTTCGTAAGCACCGGCAACCTTTGTAATTAGCTCATTAAGCTTTACAAGTGCCCACTTGTCCATTGGCATAAGCTCATCAAGGGAAACAGAGTCTGTATCAGGGTTAAAGTCGGAAACATTACCCAAGATAAAACGAGCTGTGTTTCTGATTTTTCTGTATGATTCAGAAATCTGCTTTAGAATATCATTTGAAATATGAACATCAGACTGATAGTCGGTAGACGCAACCCAAAGTCTTAACACATCGGCACCGTACTGGTTGATTACATCCTGTGGGCTGATACCGTTGCCAAGGGACTTACTCATCTTTCTCTTTTCTTCGTCAAGAATCATTCCGTGAGTAAGAACAGCCTTGTATGGGGCAACTCCATTAGTTGCAACAGATGTTAAGAGGGATGACTGGAACCAACCTCTGTACTGGTCGTTACCCTCAAGGTAAAGGTCAGCAGGAGTTGTCAGGTTATCACGCTTACCCATTACGGCTGCGTGGGATGAACCGCTGTCAAACCAAACATCCATAATATCCTTTTCTTTTTCAAACTCTGTACAATCGCACTTCTTACACTTTGTACCCTCAGGTAAAATTTCTGAGGCTGTGTGGTTATACCAAGCGTTTGAGCCTTCTTTTTCAAACAAATCTGCAACAGCCATCATTGCATCTCTGTCAATATGAGCCTCGCCACATTCTTTACAGAAGAAAATCGGAATCGGAACACCCCATTTTCTCTGACGGGAAATACACCAGTCTTTTCTTTCCTTAACCATATTGGTAATTCTGTCACGACCCCAAGCAGGAATCCACTCTACTGTATTTATAGCATCAACAGCCTGGTCCTTAAAGTCGTCCACAGAGCAGAACCACTGGTCGGTTGCTCTGAACAGAATTGGTGTCTTACATCTCCAGCAGTGTGGATACTGGTGGATAATCTTCTTAAGTGCAAAGAGATAACCGTTCTCATCAAGAAAAATTGCAATCTTCTTGTTTGCCTCGTCCGTTGTCAGACCCGCAAACTGACCTGCTTCGTCGGTTAATACACCGTTTGAGTCAACAGGACAAATGACAGGAATTTCAGGGTAATTCTGACAAACGTTGTAGTCGTCAACACCGTGTCCGGGTGCAGTATGTACGCATCCGGTACCGCTTTCAAGAGTAACATGGTCGCCCACAATAATAAGGGATTCTCTGTCAAGGAAAGGATGTGCAGTCTTGATGTATTCAAGCTCACTACCCTTAACAGTTGCAACAACCTCATAGTCGGTAATTTCGGCTACCTCAAGAGCAGATTTATAAAGCTCGGTTGCCATTACCAAATATTCGTCACCTGTTTTAACAACAGAATATTCATATCTTGGTCCGACACAGATTGCTACATTGGCAGGAAGTGTCCAAGTAGTTGTTGTCCAAATAACAAACTTAACCTTTGCAGGGTCAATTCCCATATTTGAGAATACACCCTTGTCGTCTGTAACAGTAAACTTTACATAAATTGAGTGACATGGGTCCTCGGCATACTCAATTTCAGCCTCTGCAAGAGCAGTCTTACACTCAGGGCACCAATAAACAGGCTTAAGTCCCTTGTAAATGTAGCCCTTTGACGCCATTTCCGCAAAAACTCTGATTTGTTCAGCCTCAAATTCGTGCTGTAATGTGATATATGGGTTATCCCATTCACCGATAATTCCAAGTCTTTTGAACTGATTGCGTTGGTCGTTGATATATCCTGTAACAAAGTCCTCGCACATTTTGCGGAGCTCAACAATAGAAATCTCTGCTGAATTGCCAACTCCTGCCTTTTGTCTTGCCTTAAGCTCAGTTGGCAGACCGTGGGTATCCCAACCGGGAACATAAGGTGCCTTGTAGCCGGACATATTTTTTTGTCTGACAATAAAATCCTTTAAGATTTTATTTAAGGCATGACCAAGGTGAATATCACCGTTGGCATAAGGAGGTCCGTCGTGCAACACAAACAACGGTTTACCTTCATTTTTCTCCATTAATTTGTCATACACCTTGTTTTCTTCCCAAGCCTCCAAGGTACCCGGTTCACTTTTAGGCAAACCTGCACGCATAGGAAAGTCAGTCTTTGGGAGATTAAGTGTCTGATTGTAATCCTGTGACATTATTCTTCTCTCCAATATATAAAAATATTAATTATTCTTCAACATCATAGTTGCTGCCGAATTTCAGCACACCAAACTTTGTTGTAGCTTCGGTAACAGGCTCCTTAACAGGAGTTTTTTCATCATCTTCTACAACAACCTTGTCCTCTTTAACAGAAACAGGCTGGGCAAGTTTGATTTTTTCAGGCTCTTCTTTATCTGCTACTGAATCAGCAACAGGAGTTGGAAATTCCTTATTAAGCTTTGCCTTAATTTCATTCACAACACCCTCGGAAGGAAGTGCATCAACAATATCTATGCAGTTTTTAACCTTCATAAACAGTTCGCTTCTCATTTCATTTGCAAGCTTCTGCAAAGCAACAAGAGCTTCCTTTTCCTTTGCTACCTCTTTTTGAGCGTCGGCAATCATTTTGTCTGCCTTTTCCTTTGCATTCTTAAGGGAAACCTCAGACTGCTCATTAGCCTCCTTAAGAGTTGAATCAGCCACCTTTTGAGCAGAAAGCAAAGCATTTCTGACAGTTTCCTCGTCGGAACGGTACTGTTCAATTCTTGTTGCAAGAATATCCATCTTGTGAACAAGCTCGGCTTTCTCGTTATTCTTCATTTCAAGGGTTTCAATAACTTCATCAATAAAAGCATCTACATCCTCTGCCTTGTAGAAGGACTGCCCTCTGTTAGTTCTGAATTTCACATCTTTAATTTCATCAATAGTAAGCATTTTTCAGTCTCCCTTATATGTATTGTTTTATAATTATTTTATATCTGCCTTTTTTAGTTTGTCCAATTACTTCATCAAGGATAAATTTCCCGAA
The DNA here is from genome assembly GCA_029225165.1 of Oscillospiraceae bacterium. Taxonomy (GTDB): domain Bacteria; phylum Bacillota; class Clostridia; order Oscillospirales; family Acutalibacteraceae; genus Ruminococcoides. The sequence continues at coordinate 19,612 of JAQXVY010000001.1, read as the reverse complement.
TTTTCGTATGGACAGAACATCACCTGTATTTATCTTATAACTTATATTATCTTTTTGCAAGTAATTCACAAACACATTTCCGCTTAAAATCAGGTTTCGTGTTTTTTCTCGACTAAAACCTGTAATTCCTGCAACAATGTTGTCAAGCCGTAATGAGCTTACCGAATATTCCTTGAAACTAAATTTCGGGGTATAATTAAAGTCTTTAAGATTAATAATCCTTGACTTAACACCAACACGAGCAATCCTGTCAAGCTGTGACATAACATAATCGGCTTGATTTGAAAGGATAAATACATAGGTGACACCCTCCAAGCATATTATGTCACCCAAAACGGAACGCTTTAGGCCAGTTGAAAGTATTGTCCCGAGAAATTGCCTGTGATTTAGTTTATCCTGTTTTCGGTACTTAAACTCAATTATAGTAACAGGGAAATCATCCTTCTCGGCAAGAAATCCCAAGATTTTCCTTTGGCTGTTTTCATAACCGCCGTAAAAGGAATAGTCGGTAATGCAAAAGGTTTTAAGACCCTCAATACACACAGAAATTTCCTGTTCATTAAGGAACTGGGTAAAGGTAGGCTTGTTCCTTTCACAGGCAAGATAATATAAATCAGATATTCTGCTAATCAGAATATCATTTTCATCGCTGTTTTTTGTCATTAATTAAAACAAAATTCCATTGCTTTCAAGCTCATCAAGGAGATCGTCACCGGTGAAGTCAACATTTTCCGGCATAACGATAAAGGTGTTGTTTGAAACCTTCTTGATCTTACCCTTCTTTGCATAGGCAACACCGCTTACAAAGTCTAAAATTCTTCTTGACATATCTCTGTTTGTATTTTCAAGATTAAGAACAACAGTACGATTCTTGGTAAATTCGTCTGCAATTTCAATTGTTTCGTCGCCAAATCTTTCCGGCTTGAAGAGAACTACCTGGATTTTAGTATTAATGTTAACAACCTTATTATTGTTGCCCTCATACTCGGTATAGGCATCTGTTGTATATTTTCTTCTCTCGGCTCTTTCTGCCCTGCGCTGTTCTCTTTCTCTTTCTCTTTCGCTTTCACGGTCATATTCTTCTTCGTAACCGTTTTCCTCTTCTTCATATTCATCGTAATCGTATTCGTCATCCGGGGAATCCCACATTTTTTTAAACTTTTCAACAAAACCAGCCATACTCATAACCTCCAAATTTATTTGTAAATTCTTTTTCCAAATAGTGCTGAACCAATTCTAACCATATTGGCACCCTCAAGAATTGCTTCATAATAATCGCCGGACATTCCCATAGACAGAATATCCATAGATACATTATCTAATTTTTTTGACGATATGTCAAGGAACATCTTGTTCATATCACTAAAAAAACTACGAATTTTGTTGTTATCATCACAAATTGGGGGGATTGTCATCAATCCTTTTATATTAATTGACGGTAAATCCTTGATTTGATACAACAATTCTTCCAGCATTTCGGGCATAACTCCCGACTTATTCTCCTCTTTACCTATGTTTACCTCAACGAGAATATCAGTTGTTATGTTTTTGTTTTGAGAAACTCTGGAAACTTCCTTCGCAAGTTTTAGGGAATCCACAGACTGAATAAGGTCAACCTTGCCCACAATCTGCCTTACCTTATTGCTTTGCAAATGACCTATAAACTGCAAAGAGCAATTTTCAAGGTTGTATTCATCATATTTTGAAAGAAGTTCCTGAACTCTGTTTTCACCAATATGGTCAAGTCCCAAGGAAATTGCATAATTAATATACTCGGGTTCCACAGTTTTTGTAGCTGAAAGAAATGTAATATCCTCAGGTTTTCTGCCTGACTTCACAGCAGCCTCTGCTATTCTTTCCTTTATATGATTGTAGTTATACTCAATATCACTTAATAATCTTTCCATCCTTTAGGTCGCTCCCTTCTACTACAATATTATCATAAAGGGAAATTGTTTCCCCGTTAAACAGCACCCCATCCTTAGGTGAAGGGTCACAAATTACAAAGTCGGAGCCTGAATAAAGGATTTTAACCTCTTTAAATTGAAGCTCATTGCCGTATAGCACATAAACACCCTGAACAGCCTTTTTCTTTGTTATTTGATTGTTGTTTTCGTCCTCTGTAATCTTCTTTGCAATTCCGTCGTGAAGAGCAGACTTGCTGACTCTTAAGCCCTCATATGTGTTAAGGCAAATCTCTACATTTTCGTGTCTAATAGATGCAAGTTCGGAATTCATATAGTTACACTTGATGACAAGTACACTGTCGCCGCCCTTGGTATCTTGATTGACCGACTCAATAGAGGCAGGTATGGAGCTTGAAGATGCAAAAGGCAAATTGATTGTCACCTTATCGTAACTTGTCTTTGTAAGACGCAAAGCCTCGGTTTCACTTACAGGACACAAAATGTACCAGTTAACGCTTGTGACAACCTTACCTACTGTATCATCTGATACTTTCTTAGGTTTTGCATTTTTAAGTTTATTAAATTTTGAAATGTTTATGTTTGACACATCATCATATTTATAAATAGATTCGTAGCCGTCAACATTTGAAACAAAGCAACCGGCTTTTTGTGACCTAATTACACCGTTTGCCGTATCGGCACTATTCTCTATTTCCTGTTTTCTTTCCTTTAATTCATTCAGTCTGTTTGAAATATTAACCGAATCCCCTGTTACCATAAGCCTTTCGGTAATAAGATAGCTTAGGTTATCAACCTGTGAATCGGAGTCAATAAAATCTCTGTCTGCAATACTTTTGTTAAGGTCGGTAACTGCGTTATAAATAAGGCTGTTTATTGTGTCGATGCCCAAATCTCCGTTGTTAACGGATGCGTTAAGCTTTTTCAGCCTTTTGATTTCTGTCTGAATGCTTTGCAGCTCTTGATATGCCAAAACATCATCTTCGCTGTTGTAAACCTTGGCAATCTGTTCTCCCTTTGCAACCTTGTCACCGTCGTCAGATGTGTAGGAAATTACACCGTCTGTATCATTTTTGATAAGTTCTTCATCTCTTATTATGATTGCATCCTTGTACAGGGTATCTGTTGCAGTCATTTCTGTTGCAATTTCGGTTTCCACACCGTCAACATCAAAAACTGAATTGATAAAAACATATACAACATAAATTATGAGAAATATTGCAAGAATTGCAATTAACACCCTTTTAGCTTTAGCTTTATCCATATCTTATCCTTTATCAATAACTTCAAAAACTTTTTTAATTAATTCCTCTTTATCCATTAAGTCTATTGTAAACCAATGAATTTCCTTGTCACGCTTAAACCAAGTTATCTGTCTTTTGGCATATCTGCGTGTTTCCATTTTCAGCAAATCCTTACATTCCTCTAAGGAAGATTTGCCGTTAAAGTATGGTATAAACTCCTTATATCCTATTGCCTTTGATGCAGTTGAGCTTAGGTTCTTTGACAAAAACTTTTTTGCCTCATCAAGCAGTCCCATATCAATCATAAGGTCAACTCGGGTGTTGATTCTGTCATATAAAACCTGCCTGTCATTTGCATTAAGACCGATTTTTATTGCGTCGTATGGTGACGGAACACTTTTCGCCTCTTTGTCAACAACAGACTTTGGTTTGCCTGTTTGATGGTATATTTCCAAAGCCCTTACTATGCGTTTGTGGTTTTTTTCAACACTTAACTTATCATATGACTCTCTGTCAACATCAAAAAGCATAGGTAAAAGTTCTTCTGTGGTTAGGCTGTTCAGTTTTTGCCTTAATTCTTCATCAATAGGACTTTCGGAAAACTGCACATTGTCAAGTAGAGAATTGACATAAAGACCTGTTCCACCAACTAAAATCGGTGTTTTTCCTCTGCTGTCTATATCAAGTATTGCATCTCTTGCGTCCTTAACATACTGTGCAACGGAGTATTCATCTTCGGGATTTACATTGTCAATAAGGTGATGTACTATTCCCTGCATTTCCTCTTTAGTGGGTTTTGCAGTTGCTATATCCATCCCCTTATAAATCTGCATAGAATCGGCAGAAATAATTTCTCCGTTATACTTTTTTGCAATCTCTATTGACAGGGCTGTTTTTCCCGATGCGGTAGGACCTACAACGGAAATTATCTTTATCCTTTTCATTATGCTCTTCCAAACTGTTTTTCTATTTCATACTTAGAAATTTCTATGCAAACAGGTCTTCCGTGAGGACAGTATCTTATTTTATCGTCTGAAAAAACTTTGTTTGCAATTTCAATAAGCTCCTTTGGCGTGCTATTGTTTCCGGCTTTTATTGCTGAACGACAGGCAATATTGTGGTAAATCCACTCCATATGCTCACTGATAATTACTTTTCTGTTGTCGGCAATATGACCGCAAATTTCAACTACTGTATCGGCTATATCGTCATTTCTTAAATAAGACGGTGCACTCCTTACTATTATAGTGCCGTTGCCGAAATTTTCAACCTCAAAACCAACTTCGCTGAACATATCAAGGTTTTCTAAAGCAACATTGTATTCGCTTTTTTCAAGTGTTACAGTAACGGGTACAAGGAGCATTTGGGCATCTCCTCTGCCCTTTTCCTCCTTTAGCTTTTCAAAAAGTATCCTCTCGTGGGCGGCGTGTTTGTCTATGAGTATCATTTTGTTATCATCAGTTTCAACAATGATATAGGTGTCCATTGCTTCGCCGATAAATCTAAAACTTTCTTTGTCTTCATCAATAATAGTCTTGATTTCGTGCTTTGTGGTAACATCTTCCTCTGTTACATTTTCAGGGAGAATAACCTGAGTTTTATTTTCTACTGATGTAACTTTATTTTCTGCATTTTCAGATTTATTTTCTTCAAGTACAGTTTCCTTTTCATTAGGCTTTACTGTCTTTTCGTAATTTATAGGTAAAGAAGTTTTCTGAGCCTCTTTTTTATCATTATTTTTATTTCTTAAAATGTTAAGATAATTTTCCCTTGCAGATACTGAGTCGGAAACATAATCAGCTCTTAACGGTTTATTATTCTTTGTAGGAATTATATCTAATTCATCAAAAATCGAAGTTTCATTTTTTTCTTTTTTAGTAACCGGAGTTGCAGGAACAGAAATTTTTTCTTCTTTGATGAATTTGTTAGCCAAATTAAATGGATTAACAGGCTTTATGCTCTCTGTATTTTTATGGGAAAGCACAGCCTCTTTTCGGCTGTCGCCCCTTAAAAGTGCTGACTTAATACCGTGATATACTGTGTCATACACAGGTCTTTCGTTAATGAAACGAACCTCAATTTTTGAGGGATGAACATTTACATCAATGCTTTCAGCCGGTACTGTCAAGTTAAGCACACAGGAGGGAAACTTTCCAATCATAATTGAACCTTTACAGGCTTCTTCAAGGGCAATATATATGGTCTTTGACTTTACAAATCTTCCGTTGATGAAGGTGTTTTGCATATTTCTGTTTGCCCTGCCACAGGTAGGTTTGCTTATGTAGCCCTTTAAAGTCATACCGTTAAGCTCATAGTCAACAGGGATAAGGGAATTTGCAAATTCTCTGCCATATACGGCGTAAATTGCTGACAACAGTTTTCCGTCACCGGCAGTTTTTAGGGTGGTTTTGTTATCCCTTATTAATGTAAATGAGATTTCCGGGTGAGAAAGTGCAATTTTGTCAATAACTCCGGCAACAGCATTTGCCTCGGCAACATCCTTTTTCAGGAATTTGTACCTTGCGGGAACATTGTAAAATAAATCCCTCATAATAAAGGTTGTACCGTCAGGACAACCTGCGTCATCAAAGGACTTTTCAACACCACCCTCTATTTCATATGCTGTGCCGATTTCCTCTTCCTTGGCTTTTGTAATAAGCTGTACCTTGGAAACTGAGGATATGGATGCAAGTGCTTCTCCCCTAAAACCTAAAGTGCCGATTTTGTTAAGGTCCTCTTCAACACAAATTTTGCTTGTTGCGTTTCGCTTAAAAGCATTCCTTATATCGTCCTTTAGGATACCGTGACCGTTATCAGTTACACGAAGAAAACTAATTCCCCCATGCTGAATTTCAACGGTAATACTTGTTGCACCTGCGTCTATGGAATTTTCAAGTAATTCCTTTACAACAGAAGATGGACGCTCTACGACTTCACCGGCAGCAATAAGCTCTGCTATATGCTTGTCCAATACATTAATTTTTCCCAAAGCGTTCACCTCCATTTTAAAAGAACATTAAACCATATTTTTTAATTCATAAAGTAAATTCATAGCCTCAATAGGCGTTAATGTGTTTACATCTGTGCTTTTTATTTTTTCAACCACAGAGCTGTTTGCGTTGTCAAGGAGATTTATTTGCAAATCTTCCTTCTCCGCTGTGTCGATTTTTGCAAAATCCTTTTTCATATCAGGCTTATTACTTGTTAACTCTTTAAGGATTTGCTTTGCTCTTTTGATTATCCAGTCAGGCAGTCCTGCAAGCTTTGCAACCTCAATACCGTAGCTGTCGTCAGCACCTCCCGGGACAATTCTCCTCAGGAATGTAATATCGTCACCACGCTTTTTCACAGCTATGTTATAGTTCTTAACACCGCTTAACAGGTTTTCCATTACTGTAAGCTCGTGATAGTGTGTTGCAAAGAGTGCCTTTGCACCAAGCTTTTTCTTATCAACCACATATTCCAGCACAGCACGGGCAATGCTCATTCCGTCAAAGGTACTTGTACCTCTGCCTATCTCGTCCAAAATCAAAAGAGATTTTGAGGTTGCCTTCTTTACAATATTAGCGACCTCGTTCATTTCCACCATAAAGGTAGACTGTCCTGACGCTAAATCGTCAGATGCACCTACTCTGGTGAAAATGCTGTCAACAAGTCCGATTTCGGCATACTTTGCAGGAACGAAAGAGCCGATTTGAGCCATAAGCACAATAAGGGCAACCTGCCTCATATATGTTGATTTACCGGCCATATTAGGACCTGTTATAATTGCTACTCTGTTTTCTTCGCTGTCAAGGGTTACATCATTTGGAACGAATGGAGAACCCGAAAGCAAAACCTCAACAACAGGATGCCTTGACTCCTTTAGAATAATCTTGTCAGAGAGATTAACCTCGGGGCAGGTGTAGTTGTTGTCGGCGGAAACATTGGCAAGGCTTGTTAGAACATCAAGGTTAGCAATAGCCTTTGCAGTTCTTTCAATTCTGTCAAGGTTTTCGGCAACTTTTTTTCGTATCTCGTCAAATATTCTGTATTCCATAGCAAAGGATCTGTCCTTTGCGCCGAGGATTCTTCCCTCTAAATCCTTTAATTCCTGTGTTATGTATCGTTCGCAGTTAGTAAGGGTTTGTTTGCGGATATATTCTTCAGGTACTTTGTCTTTGTAGGAATTAGTTACCTCAATGAAGTAGCCAAACACCCTGTTGTAGCCTACTTTGAGCTTTGGAATACCTGTCTTTTCCTTTTGTTCAGCCTCTATATTTGCAAGAAGTGAAGTGCTGTTGTTCATATCAGAACGGACAGCATCAAGGCTTTCGTCATAGCCTTCCTTGATAATTCCGCCCTCACGAACAGAAAAAGGAGGTTCATCCTCAATAGCGTTGTCTATAAGGCTGTGAATATCCTGAAGCTCGTCAATATCCTCAAAAAGCTGTTTCATCAGCTTTGATTCAAAATTGCTCATTAAGGATTTTATCTTCGGCAAATTTTCAAATGCCGAACACAGCGACCTAAGCTCCCTTGGATTTGAGTTGCCGTAAACAATCTTGGTCATAAGGCGCTCAATGTCAAAGATGCCAACAAGTGCCTCTGTGATTTCCATTCGCTGAATGGTGTCGTTAACAAGTTCAGCTACAGCGCCCTGTCTTTTTAAAATTGTGCTGAGGTTAAGGAGTGGGTGCTCAATCCAATACCTTAAAAGCCTTTTGCCCATAGCAGTTTTTGTTTTGTCAAGAAGCCAAATAAGTGAACCCTTTTTCTCCTTGTTCATCATAGTTTGGGTAAGCTCAAGGTTTCGCCTTGTGTTATAGTCAAGGTTCATATATTGGTTGTCGCTGTAAACCTCAAAGGATGTAATTCTCTCGTAGCCTGTCTTTTGAGTTGCTTTGAGATAGTTAATCAAAACACCAATCGAGGAAATAAGTTGAGCTTTTTCCTTTATTAAGCGGACATCCTCTTCCTTAAACTGGTTCGAAACGCTTTGCAGACAAGTAGTATAATCAAATTCTTCATCAGAAAACATTTCAACCGACGCAGAAAGCTTTTCTTTTATAAAACTGCTAAGACCTTTAAAACTGACAATATCTCCACCCACAAGGATTTCCCTTGGGTTGTAGCTTATGAACTGGTTTTGCAGTTGGTCAAGCAAATCTTCACCGGAAAGCTCAGTCACAAATAATTCTCCTGTGGAAATATCGCAGAAAGAAAGGCCTATAACACCCTCAGCCATATAGGAAGATGCAATAAAATTATTTTTGCCCTCGTCAAGCATACTTGACTCCATAACTGTACCCGGTGTGATTACTCTTACAATATCCCTTTTTACAAGGCCCTTTGCCTTTGCAGGGTCTTCGGTTTGCTCACATATTGCAACCTTGTAACCCTTTTGAACAAGTCGGGCAATGTAGCCCTCGCAGCTATGGAAAGGAACACCGCACATAGGTGCTCTTTCCTCTTGTCCGCAATCTCTGCCTGTTAAGGTGAGGTCAAGCTCTCTGGAAGCGAGTTTGGCGTCGTCAAAAAACATCTCGTAAAAGTCACCCAGTCTAAAAAACAAGATGCTGTCCTTATTCTTTTCTTTAATTTCAAAATACTGTTTCATCATTGGGGACAATTCAGCCACATTCTCACTTCCTTTCCTGTTAATTATTTATCAGCCACAGCTACTGCAACCACTGCAGTTACCTGTGCAACCCTCATGAACATCAGTTGTTTCAGGGTCTTCACCGTTTGCAGACTGTGTAATAATAGCTGCAACTCTGCCTACAATTTTATCAAGCTCACTTTTTGCCTCGTTATAGGCGAGCATATTTTCGTTTTGCATTATCTTTGTGTAAATTTCACGCATTTCATTGTTGAACTTTGTGATTTTTTCTTGATCTCTATCCTTTTTCATACCCTCTTCGTTAATGGCGATTCTCTTTAGGTTAAATTCGCCGATTAATTCCTGAAGTTCTGTGTCTTGGTCGGAGGCAAGTCTTGACTCCTCCATCTTTTTGTAACACTCCTCCTCTTGGAGCATTTTTCCTATCTGTCTTGCAAGTGCAACAATCTCTTTTTCCATAATAATATTCTCCTTTAAATTTTATATATAATTAAATAATTTTTCCTCTAAGTATCCAGTTCCTTGCCTCTGTGATTTCGGCTGTTTGGAATGTTCCAATAAGGGAACTTTCTCCCTCACATTCAACTATGATGTTGCCGGAATTTCTGCATTGTAGCTTTCCGTTTTTCTCGTTCACGCTTTCAACAAGGATTTTCTCCGTTTTTCCTACCATAGATGCACATCTTTTGGCGGCTATGCCCTCCTGTACAGAGAGTAGCTCCCTAAACCATTTTGACTTTTCCTCTGGCGGAATTGGGTCGTCCATCTCTGCGGCAGGAGTGCCTACCCTTGGGGAATAGATAAATGTAAACAGGGATGTAAACTCAACCTCTTTTATCAGGGATATTGTTTCCTGAAAATCCTCGTATGTTTCACCGGGGAAGCCAACAATAATGTCGCTTGTGATTGAAACATTAGGTATTTTTTCTTTTGCGTAATTTATAATTTCAAGATACTTTTTCCTGTCATAATGCCTGTTCATCTTTTTAAGAATAGGGTCTGAACCGCTTTGGAAAGGCAAATGGAGGTGTGTGCTGATATGCTCACTGTTTGCTATTGTGTCAATAAGCTCCTTTGAACAGTCCTTTGGGTGGCTGGTCATAAACCTTAGCCAGTAGTCACCGGGGATTTTGTCTATCTCACCAATGAGCTTTGCAAAGGTAATATCCTCTTCAAGACCTTTTCCGTAGGAGTTTACATTCTGTCCCAAAAGGGTAATGTCCTTGTAGCCGGAATTAATAAGCTCCTTTGCCTCATTTAAAATATCCTGTGGCTTTCGACTTCTTTCCCTACCCCTGACATAAGGAACGATGCAGTATGTGCAGAAGTTGTCACAGCCGTACATAACAGGTAGCCAACCCTTGAAAGTGCCGTCACGCTTAACGGGAATACCCTCGTAAATTTTCTTGTCGTCATTGTCACGCTCATATACCCTTTTTCCTGTAAACAAGGCTCTGTAATAGAGTTCGGGGAAGTTTTGCAATGAGTGAGTACCGAACACAAGGGAAACAAAAGGAAAGCTTTTGTACATTCTTTCGGCAATATGCTTTTGCTCCATCATACAACCGCAAAGTGCAATCATAATTTGAGGGTGCTTTCTCTTAAGTGTTTTTAATGCCCCAACATTTCCGAAAACTCTGTCCTCTGCGTGTTCCCTTACAGCACAGGTGTTGAAAAGGATAAAATCAGCATCGTCAGGTTTATCCACAAAGTCAAAGCCTGCAACAGAAAGCATACCCTTAATTTTTTCACTATCTGCCACATTCTGCTGGCAACCGTAGGTGTGAATGAATGCAAGAGGTGTTTCTCCCCTTTTTCTCACCGACATAAGCTCTGCAATTAAATTTAAATAATAATTTTGCTGTTCCAAATAGTTTTCTTTATTCAAATCACTTTTCTGCAAAGTAATACTCCTATCCATTGTATTATCCATACAATTGTATCACAATATAGGTGATATTTCAACATAAAGATTAATGATTTGTTATATAAAAGAGAATAAAATAGAACAGACCCTTAAAAAACCAAAAAAGTTTAGAAAAGGTCTGAGTTCCTATTTTCATTACCTTGGATATAGATAATCGGGAGTATCGCCCACTATTACTGTTTCGCTGACTGCAAATTCGTTTCGGATTTTTAAATTTTCCATATAGGACTGGCTTACAAAAACAACCTCTGCATCAACCACCATAGTAACTCTGTGGATTGTCTGATTTATTCCCGAAGTATCAAATTCGCTGTTTAACTCCACATCTACGGAGCCTGTCATATCATATGAAAATTTTAGTCTTGGTCCTTTGCTTGACAGCATTGTAAGTCCTGTTAGGTCGCCTATGGGAACAGAAAAATATTGAGTTATAAGGTCATCCATTTTGTTTTGAAAAACATTGGAAAACTCATTTTGAAGTTTATTAACAGCTTGTGTATTCACACTTAAGGAGGTTACAATGTTGTTTTTACTCTCTGTTTTAATCAGCAGTTTGTCGTAATCGTATTCGTGGGACTTAATAACATCATCAGCGATTTTTGAAATTCTCGCCTCAACAAGCACCTTTGCACGGTTTTCCATCAATTTATCCTGAAAAGGCTTTATGTAAACTTCAAACAATACTACAATCAGTATTGCAAAGGCAAAAAAGATAATGAGGAACTTTTTAAATTTCTTCTTTTTCTTTATTCTTTTATTAAGCATAAAAACACCCCTGAGATATAATATCCCAGGGGTTAAAATTTGTTCATTATGACATTAAATCGTCTTCGCCGTAATGCTCGTCAGCATCACATCCGCAACAGCATCCGTCATGGTGATGATCTTCCTCTAAATCGGAAAAATCAAATTCCAAAACAGCACCGCACTCAGGGCACTCAACCTCGCCTGTAACAATAGAATCTTCGTCAGAAGTAAACTTTGAGTCACACTGTGGACAGGTTATTTCGTAAAGAGGATTTTCCTCGTCATCATCACAGTCATCGCAGGAACAACAGTCCCCACAGGAGTCGTCGTCATCATCCTCTATATCATAGACATATTCTTCCAAGTCGGAAAGGTCGTCGTTGATAGCGTCAACAACATCAACAGCGTCGTCGTAACAATCCTGAAGTTCCTCAACTTCTGCTGCCATTTGGTCAAGAAGTTCAAGGATTTGATTGATAATCTTTACTTCGTTTTTGCTGTTATCAAGCTCAAGACCCTCTGCAAGTCCTTTGATATAGGCCATTTTTTCTGTCATTCTCATTATGCTCTACCCATATATTCGCCGGTTCTTGTATCGATTTGGATAACTTCACCCTCGTCGATAAACAATGGAACCTTGATCTCTGCACCTGTTTCAAGAGTTGCAGGCTTAGTTGCGTTTGTAGCTGTGTCACCCTTAAAGCCGGGGTCAGTCTTTGTAACTTTAAGTTCTACAAAGTTTGGTGGCTCAATACCGAACACCTTGCCCTTGTAGGAAAGAATCTTACAAACCATATTTTCCTTAACAAACTTAAAGGAATCCCCTAACTGGTCTGCGCTAATTGGAATAGACTCCCAGGTTTCTGTGTCCATAAAGTAGTAAAGACCGCCATCCTCGTAGCTGTATTCCATATCCTTTCTCTCAATAAATGCTGTTGGGTACTTGTCGTTAGGGTTAAAGGACTTTTCAACCACTGCACCTGTCATAACATTCTTATACTTTGTTCTAACGAAAGCGGCACCCTTACCTGGCTTAACATGCTGAAATTCAACAACCTGAACAACCTGTCCGTCCATTTCAAAAGTAATACCGTTTCTAAAATCACCTGCTGAAATCATTGGTAATCCTCCTAATTCTTCTTTTTAAATGCGTAATAACGCACAAATATCAATTACATTATACATTCAAAATCAATAAAAAGCAACCACTTTTTACAGAATTATTAATTCTTTAGGAATAGACGCAAAGCTTCTGCATCCATCCCCCGTTACAACAACGGTGTCCTCTATCCTAATGCCGAATTTTCCTTTTTGGTAAATTCCCGGCTCTATTGTTATAACCATACCTTCTTTAAGTACAGTATCACACCTTGTGCTGACCGTTGGATATTCGTGAATATCAAGTCCTACACCGTGACCTGTTGCGTGACCAAAAGAGCCTTCAAAGCCGTTTTCATAGATATAATCTCTTGCGATTTTGTCAATATCACTGCATCGAACGCCCGGCTTTACGGCACTTAATGCCTTTTTGTGGGCGGTTAGCACAATGTCATACACCCTTTTCATCTCGTCAGTTGCACTACCCACTGCAACGGTGCGGGTCATATCGCTGTGGTAACCCATAAAGGTTGCACCTATATCAAATGTGAAAAAGTCACCTGTGCTGATTTTGTCACTTGATGGTACACCGTGGGGCAAGGATGTCTTTTTGCCTGTTATTGTGATAAGGTCGAAGGAAACATCCTGAGCGCCCAACAGTTTCATTTGATGTTCAAGCTCAACAGATATTTCCCTTTCGGACACACCGGGTTTTACCATAGGCAAAACCTTTTTATATGCCTTTTCGGCAATATTCTGTGCCTTTTGCAAAAGGGTAATTTCGTAATCATCCTTGATAATTCTCATATCCTTAATAATTTCATCAAGGGTATTATCATCACTGATTTGAAGTTTGAGTTTTTCTTTGAAAACAGAAAATTCAGCCATAGTTACCTTGCTTGTTTCCAAAAAGCAATTTTTCATCTTTTCTTTTTCAAGGACACTGTTTATCTCGTCATATAACTTTGAAAAAACTATAACTTTGGCGGAATTAACTGTGTTTTCCGCCACTTCGCCGTATCTAAAGTCAACAAAGAGATATGCCTCATTTTGCGTTACAACAAGATAACCGTTGCTGTCCCAAAGACCTGTGAAATAGTAGATATTTTTGTCGTCGGTAACGAGAAAAGCAGAATTTCCCGACTTTTCCTTAAGCTTTTCTATTCTGTTTTTGTAACAGTCCATTAAATCATACCCTTCAAAGCCTGTATTCCCAGTCTGTAACTATCCTTACCGAATCCGCAGATAACACCTCTGCACACCTCTGAAATTACAGACTTATGACGAAATTCCTCTCTTTTGTGTACATTTGACATATGAACCTCAACAAAAGGCACCTGTTCAACAGCTGCAATAGCATCCCTTAAAGCATAGCTGTAATGAGTTAAAGCACCGGCATTCAGCACAACACCGTCGTAATTTCCAAGGGTAGAATGGATTTTGTCAATAAGCTCACCCTCGTGATTTGACTGATAAATGTCACAGTCAAAACCGGCGTCCCTTGCAAATGTCAAAATATCCTCGTTAATAGTATCGGCATTTTCTGCACCGTATATTGATTTTTCTCTGATTCCAACCATATTAAGATTTGGACCGAGAATTACTAAAATCTTTTTCATAGCAAAAACCTTTCTTAAGGAAACAATGATTTGATCAGTGTTTCCTTAAATAAAATGCGGACAGTATATTAAACTGTCCGCCTTTAAGCATATATTACTTATACTTTCTCTTACGAGCTGCTTCAGATTTTTTCTTACGCTTAACTGAAGGTTTCTCATAAGCTTCTCTCTTGCGAACCTCAGCGATAACGCCGGCTCTTGCACACTGCTTTTTAAATCTTCTCAGAGCGCTTTCAAGAGATTCATTTTCTTTTAATCTTACTTCTGCCATTTATATTTCCCTCCCATCTGCCACTTGGCATGGGTAATATTTGCTTAATCGCAATAATGATTATACAATCAATAACAATCTTTGTCAAGGAAAATATAAATTTTAGTAGAAAAATGTTATTTTAAGGCTTAACAACGATGTTGATAAGTCTGCCCTTTACATAAATTTCCTTGATAATATTCATACCTTCAACAGCTTTTTTAACATTTTCGTCTGCTTTTGCAAGGGATATTGCTTCACTTTGCTCTGCATCAGCAGGAATCATTAACTTTGCTTTGATTTTTCCGTTGACCTGAACAACAATTTCAATCTGCTCCTCTTTGCACTTGGATTCATCAAATAGAGGCCAGCTTTGTTCTGCTACAATACCGTCACCGAGTGAACAGCATTCCCATACCTCTTCTGTAATATGAGGTGCAAATGGGTTTAGTAGGATAGTGAAGATTGCATATTCCTTTTTGTTGATATTGCCAACTGCACTAATATCGTTCATAAGTGCCATTAGGGCGGCAATAGCTGTGTTGAACTTGATGTTTTCGATATCCTCTCCAACCTTTTTGATGGTTTTATGGAAGGCACATTCAAGCTCGGGTCTGATTTCTTCACCGTCAATAAGCTTTTCCTGAAGATTATAGTATCTTTCAAGGAATCTTCTGCAACCCTTAATGCTTGACGCACTCCAAGGGGCTGCCTTTTCAAAGTCACCGATGAACATTTCGTACATACGCATTGTATCGGCACCGTACTGTTCAACAATTTCATCAGGATTTACAACATTACCACGGGACTTGCTCATCTTTTCCCCATTCTCGCCCAAAATCATACCGTGGCTTGTACGCTTTGCGTATGGTTCGGGAGTCGGCACTACACCGATGTCATAGAGGAATTTATGCCAGAAACGGCTGTAAAGTAGGTGGAGTGTTGTATGCTCCATACCGCCGTTGTACCAGTCAACAGGTGACCAGTAATTGAGTGCCTCTTTGCTTGCAAGCGCCTCATTGTTGTGTGGGTCCATATATCTTAGGAAGTACCAAGATGAACCTGCCCACTGTGGCATAGTGTCGGTTTCTCTGTAAGCCTTGCCACCGCAGTGAGGACAGGTGGTTTCTACCCAATCTGTCATTTTTGAAAGTGGTGACTCCCCTGTGTCGGTAGGCTCATAGGAATCAACCATAGGTAGCTTTAGAGGAAGTTCACTTTCAGGAATCGGAACATAACCGCACTTGTCACAATGAACAATAGGAATAGGCTCACCCCAATATCTCTGACGGGAGAATACCCAGTCCCTGAGTTTGTAGTTTACCTTTGCTTTACCCAATCCATTTTCTTCAAGCCAGGAAATCATCTTTTTCTTGGCTTCTTCTACGGAAAGACCTGTTAAGAAGTCGGAGTTTACCATAACCCCTGTTGCACAGTCGGTAAATGCCTCCTCCTGAACATCTTTTCCGCCCTTAACAACCTCAATGATAGGAAGGTTAAACTTCTTTGCAAACTCCCAATCTCGTGTATCGTGGGCAGGAACAGCCATAATTGCGCCTGTACCGTAGGAAACAAGAACATAGTCGGAAACGAAGATAGGAATTTCCTTGCCGTTTACAGGGTTTACAGCCTTAACACCGTCAATCAGGACACCTGTTTTTTCCTTTACAAGCTCTGTTCTTTCGAAGTCGGACTTTTTGGATGCCTCTGCCTGATAAGCCTTTACCTCGTCAATATTGGCAATCTTGTCGCTCCACTTTTCAATACAGGGATGTTCAGGTGAAATTACCATATATGTAGCGCCAAAGAGTGTGTCGCATCTTGTTGTATATACTGTGAGAATATCACCCTCAGTAGTTTTGAAGTCAACCTCAGCACCTGTGGATTTACCAATCCAGTTTTTCTGCTGTGCCTTTACTCTGTCGGGATAATCAACCAAATCGAGGTCGCTTATAAGTCTGTCGGCATACTCGGTAATCTTAAGCATCCATTGGGATTTAACCTTTCTTACTACCTCACTTCCACAGCGTTCGCAAACACCGTTGACAACCTCTTCGTTTGCAAGAACACATTTACAGGAGGTACACCAATTAACTGCCATTTCTTTTTTATAGGCAAGACCCTTTTTGAAGAGCTGGAGGAAAATCCACTGCGTCCACTTGTAGTAGTCAGGGTCTGTGGTGTTGATTTCCCTGCTCCAGTCAAAGGAAATACCAAGGGACTGAATCTGCTTTTTAAAACGGGCAACATTCCTTTTTGTAACCTCTTCAGGGTGAATGTGGTTTTTGATTGCATAGTTCTCTGTTGGAAGTCCAAAGGCATCCCAGCCTATTGGATAAAGAACATTGTAGCCCTGAAGTCTTCTCTTTCTTGAAACAACATCAAGTGCTGTGTATGGTCTTGGGTGACCAACGTGGAGTCCCTGTCCTGATGGATACGGGAACTCAATCAGGGCAAAGAATTTTTCCTTGTCGCTGTTTTCCTCTGCGTGGAAACATCCCTTTTCCTCCCAAACTTTTTGCCACTTTGGTTCAATTTCTCTGTGATTATATTTCAATGTCTTCCCCTCCGTTAATCCATATCGTCAAATTCAATTACAGTACCGTCTTCCCACAATCTTTCAAGGTCGTAGTACTCACGGGAATCGTCGTCGAAAATATGAACAATAATGTCAATATAGTCAAGCAAAATCCATCCGTTGCCCCTGTGACCCTCAATGTGACTAACGGAAAATCCTGCCTCATCAAGCTGATATTCAACCTCATCTGCCAATGCTTTTACATGGGTTGAGCTTGTACCTGTTGCGATTACCATATAATCTGCAAGTACAGATACATCGGAAATTTTTATAATCTTAATATCAATACCTTTTTTGTCGTCTAATGCCTTGGCAATTAATTTTGCCTGTTCTTTAGTTTCCATTCATTTCATCCTTTAAAATTAATTCATTATAGCATGCCAAAGCGTTTGGATGAATAGTCATCATCCTCTTTGACAAATCGTTAATAGTAAACTGCAAACCATACAGCATTGCATCTTCAAGACTGCGAAGAGATTTTTCTCGCATAATTTCAACGCCGTTATAGTTTCGTTCGTCACCTGTAAAGTCGGCAACAAAAATAATCTTTTCAAGCAAAGACATACCTGCTCTGCCTGTTGTGTGGAATCTTACAGCATTGATAATATCACTGTCAGTTATTCCCACATTATCACGGATATATACAGAGCCTGAGATTGGATGCCACAGCTTTGAACTGCTTTTTTCAACATCATCCAAGATTATACCACCCTCTGTGATTATTTTCAACTGTTCATCCACAGGGGTTTCTTTTGTTATGTCGTGAAGCATACCGGCAATCATAGCTTTTTCAATATCACAACCGTAAATTTCGGCAAGCTCAACCGCTTTTTTTGAAACATTTACAGAATGAATG
Source organism: Oscillospiraceae bacterium (assembly GCA_029225165.1). Classification (GTDB taxonomy): domain Bacteria; phylum Bacillota; class Clostridia; order Oscillospirales; family Acutalibacteraceae; genus Ruminococcoides. The sequence goes on along the minus strand of JAQXVY010000001.1, from coordinate 1,766 downwards.
TAGCGGTATTCACCCATTCTGGGCTTAATAAGACTTTTTAGGTAGTTAATATCCATCACTTCACCCCGTACAGTTCATTTTTTACAATATATTCATAAACAGATTTATCAAGATAATCCTGTTTATTCGCCAAAGAAATATTCTCTCTTATATAGGTTGAAGAAAGTTGCATAATAGGTTCTTTAAGAATAAACGAAGAGCAACCCTCTTTTTTCAGCACCTTTGAATATTCTAATAAAGAATTATAATCGTCATTATCTCTTGGGCAGGTTATTATTGAGGCAAGACTAAAAATCTCCTGTGGTTTTTTCCATTTAAGCAAAGACATATACATATCTGCTCCGATAATCATAAACAAATTATCCCTTTTATACTCATTTTTCAGAATAGACAAGGTTTTGTAGGAGTAGCTTTTACCCTCAATATGACTTTCCAAGTCTGACACTACAAATCTGCTGTCACTTTTTGATGCAAGGCTACACATAGCCAGCCTGTGAATGTATGAAACCCTTGATGTTGTATCCTTGTGGGGGCTTATGAATGTAGGCATAAGGATGGTTTTGTCAATATTAAACTCCTCCATCGCCTTTTGTGCAAGTAAAATGTGCGCCTTGTGTATTGGGTTAAAGGCACCGCCAAACAATGCAATATTCATTTATCTTTTATTCGCTTTTGGTAGTTTAATTTGCGGCTCGTCAGGGTTTGGTCTGTATAGCACAAACTTTGAACCGATTACCTGAACAACATCCGATGAAACCTCTTCTGACAGAATATCAGCCGCCTGACGGGAAGTAAGGTCGCTGTTTTCAAGCACCTTACCCTTGATGATTTCCCTTGCAGTCAGTGCGTCATCAGCCTGTTTTATCACCTGCTGTGTAATACCGCCCTTTCCGATAATAAGGATTGTGTCTATTGTATTTGCAATACTTCTTAAATAAGCTCTTTGTTTTCCGTTTAACATAAGTTCTCCTATATCTAAATATACTTTATAATTTCTTCTTTAAGCTTTCTGAGTGCGTTACCTCTGTGGCTGATTGCGTCCTTTTCATCAGAGGAAAGCTGTGCAAAGGTTTTTCCGCTTTGAGTGATGAATACAGGGTCATATCCAAAACCGTCCTCGCCCTTTGGTGCGTAAGCGATTTTGCCCTCTACTGTACCCTCAACCTTTATTATAGTTTTATCGTCAAGAATACAGCATATGCTTGAAACAAAATGTGCAGTTCTCTTGTTATCAGGTACATCTTTCATTTCCGTAAGTAGTTTGGTGTATCTATCCTTGTCTGTTGCGTTTTCGCCGGCATACCTTGCAGAATATACTCCCGGTCTGCCGTCAAGGGCATCAACCATTAGACCTGAATCATCTGCTACTGTTGGCATTGATGTTTTTTTGTAGGCTGACATTGCCTTGATTTCAGCATTTTCTGCAAATGTAGTGCCTGTTTCTTCAACATCACCAAGGTCAACGCCACACTCCTTTGGAGTAACTGCATTTATACCAAGGGGATTTAATATTCTGTTTAATTCAACAACCTTGTGTTGATTGTTTGATGCAATTAAAAATTCTTTCATTATCTTTCTCCAAAATCAAAAAGTGCCTTTGAAAAGTCCTCGGGTACAAATTCCTGCAAATCGTCAATCTGTTCGCCCACACCGATATATTTTACAGGTATTCCCAGACCGTTCTTAATTGCAAGTACAACGCCGCCCTTTGCAGTGCCGTCAAGTTTAGTTAAGACAATACCTGTTATACCTGTAGCCTTGCTGAA